>DAOMFB010000486.1:0-2390 GCA_035429585.1 Thermoanaerobaculia bacterium | reverse complement strand
GGCCCTGCCGGGCCCGTCAATGGCGCTGGCGCCCGCCGACGTCGCGCCGACGGTCCTGGCCGTCCTCGGCGTTCCCGCGTCGCGCGAGACGGCGGGAAAAGTCCGCGCCGGCCTTCTCCGGCCGGGCGCGGCGACGACGGCCACCGTGGCGTCCTGGGGGATCCGCCCGCGCGGTGCCTCTCCCGCCATCGACCCGAAGGAATACGTCGAGAACCTGAAGAGCCTCGGGTATCTGAAGTGAATCGGTCGGTCGACGATCCTGCGTTTCGTCGTCATTTCGCCCTTCTCTCGGCGATCCTTCTCCTCGGCTACCTCCTGAGCTTCAGCGGTGCGCACTTCGGCCGCGTCGGCGACGGCCAGCAGATGGTCGAGACCGCCCTCTCGCTTCACGAATACGGCAGCCTCGCCGTCTTCAACCCCGCCTACGAGAAGTCCGGCGGCTCCGGGCCGTCCACCTACTCGAAATACGGGCTCGGCTTCCCGCTGCTCCTGCAGGTCCCCCTCTTTCTCTCCGACCGCCTTCAGGCCGGGCTCGGGTGGCGGGAAGCCGACCTCCTGTTCGGCCTCACGAACCTCGCGCTGAACCTCCTGACGGCGCTCGTGGTGGCGGGATCGGCGCGGCGTCTGGGTCTGGGCGTTCCCGCGACCCATCTGGCCGCGCTCTCCTTCGCCTTCGGGAGCTTCGCCTGGCCCTACATCTCGTACGACTTCAGCGAGCCGCTGCAGGCGTTCTGCCTGACGCTGGCGTTCTGGGCGCTGCTGCGCGTCCCCCCCGGGCCGCGGGGCGGCCGCGCCTGGCTTCTCCTGTCGGGCTTCTCCCTGGGTTTCGGCGTCCTGACGAAGGCCACCCTTCTCGTGGCGGTGCCGGTCTTCGCGGTCTACCTCTGGCTGAGGACGCCCGGAGCGGCGCGGGAGCGTCTCCGGACGCAGTGCGTCTTCTGGAGCCCCGTCCTCCTCTGGGGGATCGCCATCGCCGCCCTGAACTGGTTCCGCTTCCGATCGGTCCTCGAGTCCGGGTACGGGGCCGAGGCCCGGCTCTTCACGACGCCCCTGTGGACCGGCCTCTACGGCCTGCTGCTCAGCCCCAACAAGGGCCTCCTCTTCTACGCGCCGGTCACGCTGCTCCTGCCGCTCGGCCTCCGGCGCCTCTTCGCGGAGCGCCGGAACGAGTTCGTCTTCATCTCGTCGCTGGCCGTCTTCGCCGTGATACCGGTCGCGAAATGGTGGTCCTGGGAGGGGGGGGCCAGCTGGGGGCCGCGCCTCCTCTATCCGATCCTGCCTTTTCTCGTGCTGGCGTCCGTCGGTCCCGCCGCCCGGAGAGGGCCGGCGAGGGCCTTCGCCGTCGCGGCCCTGCTCGTCGGCGTCGCCGTCAATCTCACGGGGGTCCTCTTCTACTTCAGCAGCTGGGGATCCGTGGTCGGGGCGAACCGGGACCGGGTCCCGGTGGACGTCGAAGGCCGCCGGGAAGCCGAGTACGCGATCGAGGGCGGGCGGCAGGTCGTGCCGCCGTACGTCGCCGCGAGCTACGTGCCGGCGCTCAGCCCGCTCCGGGGCCACGCGTGGATCCTGAGGTGGCGCTGGCTGGGCCGTCCGTTCCCGATGGCCGGTCTCGAGTCGGCGCCGGCCCGCGACGCCGTGCCGTTCGGACCGGTCTCGATCAACTTCCGGGAGCTGGCCCGGCTCTGCGCCGGCGACCGGGCGCTCTGGCGCGACCTCCGCTCGGCGCAGCTCCTCGCGGCGCGCGCCCTCGGGACCGGCCCGGACGAGGGTCGTCCGCTCCCCGTCCGGGGGAAGGCGTTCCTCCAGTGCGGGCTGCGGTTTCTGGGGGAGAAGAGGAACGCAGAGGCCTACGAGGCCCTGCGCCGGGCGAGGGAGCTGGGGTGCGACAGCCCGCAGCTCCTGCCGAGCCTCGGCATCGCGTGCGTCCGGCTCGGGAAGTTCCCGGAGGGGAGCGCGTGTTTCGAGGAGTACCTCGAGCGCGTGCCCGACGCCCACGTCGCGCGGCTGTTCTACGCCCGGAGCCTGGAGGCGAACGGCTTCGGGGAGAGGGCCCGGGCCCAGTACGAGCGGCTCCGGGAGCTCCTGCCCGACGGGCCCCGGCGGGCCGAGGTCGAGGAGCGGATCGCCGCCCTCTCTAGAGCGTCTTCACCTTCGTCATCATCGAGAGGAGCCGGGCCCCCTTAGGGATCGACGCGAAGGCGTGGAAGAGGACGAGGACCCCGTCCTCCGGCGCCCGGACCTCGACCAGCGCGTCGGCCGAGCGCGGCGGCAGGCCGCAGCGGGAGGGGTCGACGAGCCGTGCGAGAAGGTCCCCCTGCCGCACGGGCGAGCCGGGCGTCACGACGGCGTCGACGAGCCCGCCGGCCGGGGCGGCGATCGACTGGTAGTCG
>DAOMFB010000485.1:0-2395 GCA_035429585.1 Thermoanaerobaculia bacterium | reverse complement strand
CCGCCGTCGCGGGGCTCTTCGTTGCGGGGAGGTTCGAGTACACCTTCGGCGACGTGGAGATCCTCGTCCCGGCGCTGGTCCTCTCCGTCTTCCCCTGGGGCGGGACGGGAACGGCCGCCCGCGGCGACTAGAATCCGCGGCGTGGCGATCCCGAGGTACCGCTCCTTCCCGCCGCGGCGCGTGCCGCGCGGGTCGAACCTCGCCGAGGGCGAGCTCCCCTTCGGCCCCGGCGATCCCGGGGCGACGGCCCTCTCGATCTCCGAGTTCGTGGCGCGGATCAACGGGGCTCTCCGGGCGGGCTTCCCGGAGACGTGGGTGAAAGGGGAGGTCTCCGAATGGCGGGTCTGGTCCTCCGGGCACGCCTACTTCACCCTGAAGGACGCGTCGGCCTCGATCGCCGCGGTCATGTGGGCCGACAGCCTCTCGCGGATGCCGTTCCGCGCCGAGGTCGGGATGGAGGTCCTCGCCCGCGGGCGCCCGGACGTCTGGGCGAAGACCGGGAAGCTCTCGTTCGTCGTCGCCGAGCTGCAGCCCGCCGGCGCCGGCGCGCTCCAACTCGCCTTCGAGCAGCTCAAGGCCCGCCTGGCGGCCGAGGGGCTGTTCGGCCCGGCGAGGAAGCGGAAGCTGCCGCTCCTTCCCCGGCGCATCGGCGTCGTCACCTCCCTCGGGGGCGCCGCGGTCCACGACATCCTCCGCGTCCTGTCGCTCCGGTTCCCGAACGCCCACGTCACGATCTACCCGGCGCGCGTGCAGGGAGAGGGGGCGGCGGAGGAGCTCGCGAACGCCGTGTCCGCCTTCTCGCGCGCGCCGTCGGGCGCCGACGTCCTGATCGTGGCGCGCGGCGGCGGCTCGAAGGAGGACCTGGCGGCCTTCAACGACGAGCGCGTCGTCCGCGCGGTCGCCGCCTCGGCGGTCCCGACGGTCTCCGCCGTGGGGCACGAGGTGGACGTGACGCTGACCGACCTCGCCGCGGACGTCCGGGCGGCCACTCCCTCGCAGGCGGCGGAGCTCGTCGTGGAGCGGCGCGAGGACTTCGAGAAGCGCCTCGCCGGGGTCGCGGGCGACCTCCGGCGGATCGTCCGGGGGAAGCTCGCCGAGGCGGACGCCGAGCTGAAGGGCTTCCTCCTCTCGCCGGGGTTCGCCGCGTTCCCCGGGGCGGTGAACCGGTGGCAGGTCGAGTTCGAGGGCGCGTCGGCGGCCCTCGTGGCGACGTTCCGGGCGCTTCCGCAGGCCCTCGGCGAGCGCCTCGCGCGGCTGGACCAGCGGCTGCGGGCCTGGCCCGCCCGGGCGGCGCTGCCGCACCGGCATCGGAGCGCCGAACAGCTCGGAGACGTGCTGGCGGAGCGGATGAAGGGGACCCTCGCCGCCGGATCGGGCCGTCTCGCGGCGCTCTCGGCCTCCCTCGACGCGCTGAGCCCCCTCAAGGTCCTCTCGCGGGGCTACTCGGTGACCTACCGCGACGGGGAGGCCGCCCCGCTCCGCGACGCGGCGCAGGTCTCCGCGGGAGACCCGCTCCGGATCCTCCTTCACCGCGGGGCTCTTCGCGCCCGCGTGACCGGTACCGAGGTGCGTGATGACGAAAGCTAAGGCGGCGCCGCTGCCGAAGAACCTGACCTTCGAGAAGGCGCTCGCGCGCCTCCAGGAGATCGTCGGCGAGCTGGAGGACCCCGAGAAGGGGCTCGAGACCTCGCTCGCCCTCTTCGAGGAGGGGGTGACCCTCTCCCGCTTCTGCCGGGCGAAGATCGACGAGATCCGGAGCCGGGTCGAGGTGGTCCTGAAGGAGACCCCGGAAGGCTTCGAGACGAAGGAGCTCGAGGGGAGCGGCGGCGCCGAAGAGGACGAGGACGAGGAGGGGAACGGATGACGGCGGCCCCGACGCTCGCCGGGGTCCTCGAGGAGAGGCGCCTCGAGGTGGAGGCGGCGCTCCGTCGCGTCCTTCCGCCCGAGGGGGACGACGCCAAAGGGCTGGCCGCGGCGATGCGCTATTCGACGCTCGCCGGAGGAAAGCGGATCCGGCCGGTCCTCTGCCTTCTCGCGGCCGAGGCGTGCGGCCGGCCGGAGTCGCTCCCCCCGCGGGAGGAGCTGGCTGCGGCGGCCGCGGCCCTCGAGCTGTTCCACACCTACTCCCTCATCCACGACGACCTCCCGTGCATGGACGACGACGCCCTCCGCCGGGGCAAGCCGACCTGCCACGTCGTCTTCGGCGAAGCGACGGCCCTCCTCGCGGGGGACACCCTGCAGACACTCGGGTTCGAGGTCCTGGCGACCCGCCCGCGCGGCGCCGGATGGGGCGCGCGCCGCGCCGAGGGCGGCGGGATGGTCGCGGCGGCGAGCGGCCTCGACGGGGAGGCGGGGGGGGAGGGGGCTTAGCTCGCGGCGACCGAGGGGAAAGGGG
>DAOMFB010000484.1:0-2403 GCA_035429585.1 Thermoanaerobaculia bacterium | reverse complement strand
ATTCTGATTCGGCGGGCGGGAGTGATCGAGCGAAGCGTGAAGTGGGTGCGGCGGCATCCGGCGCTATCGACGATTTATGCGTTGCTGGTGGTGATCACGATCGGCGCGGCGGCGTGGCGCGTCGCCGGCGAGCCCGGCGGGTCGCGGACTCTCTCGCTCCCCGTCCGGAACGCGCGGCCGGACCGGCGGCCCGTCGGCGTCGCCGTCTCGTGGAACGGGCGGGCGCTGGGCCGCGTGACGCTCGCCGGCGACGGCTGGAAGCGCCTCGTGCTCCCCGTCGCGGGGCCCGGCGTCCTCCGGCTCGCGGTCTCGGAGACCTTCCGGCCGGATCGCCCCGACGACCTGCGGCGCCTCGGGATCGAGGCCGGCGCGGACCCGCCGTGAGCGAGATCCGCTTTCACCCGGGCGACCCGAAGCGGAAGACGCGGTCGGTCGCGATCGGTCCGTTCCTCGGAGCGGCGATCGCCGCCGTCCTCGTCGGCGCCGGGACGGTCACCTTCCTGGGACTGGCCGGCGCGCCCTATCTCGTCCTCGACCTCGTCCGATCCGTGGACCGGCTCGCCCTCCGCGAGGCGACGCGCCGGGGCGCCGAGGCGTTCGCCAACGTCGGGCGGCGCGCCGAGAAGCTCTCGCGCCGTCTCGCCGCGGACGAGCTCTTCGTCGCGCGCGTCGGGCTCATGGCCGACGTTCCGCTCCCTCCGGGCCTGCCGACCGTCCTGCCGGCGGACGCCGTCCCCCCCGGGCCGGACGGGATGGAGCCGGCGATCGCCGCGCTCCGGCGCCGCCTGCGCGTCCTCGAGCAGTTCCGGCGGCGCCTCGCGGCGCTCCCGGAAGAAGGGCGCCCCGACCCCCTCCGGATCCCTTCCCGCTCACCCGTCGACCCGGCGTCCGCCGCCCCGCTCGCCGTCTTCGGACCCCGGACCTCCGAGCTGACGCGGGAGGAGGAGTTCTTTCCGGGGCTCGACCTCGCCGTCCCGGCGGGGACGCTCGTCCTCTCGCCCGCGGCCGGGACCGTCGTCTTCTCCGGTCCCCCGGGGCGGAAAGTGGACTCGTCCTGGCGGCGCCTGGGGAACCTCGTCGTCATCGCCCACGACGACGACACGCGGACCGTCTTCGGCCACCTGGGCAAGGCGCTGGTCCCCCGCGGCCGACGCGTGAAGCGCGGGGAGCCGATCGGCCGCGCCGGCCAGAGCGGTTTCGCCCCCGCGCCGCGGCTCCGGTACGAGGTCCGGAAGAGCACCGACGCCGGGTTCCTCCCCGTCGACCCGCGCGTCTACATCCTCGACGCCGACTGGATCACCGCCGCCGAGCTCCGGAACCTCCCCCCCGCCCCCCGCGACACGGCCCTGCCGCCCCTTCACTAGGCCCGCAACCGTCCCTCGTGTTCGCCGGGCGCCCCGGGCCGGCGAAATCCCTGAGATTTCCTGAGGACTCCCTCCCGCCGCCGGCCCATATTGAAGGCGTCGAAGGAGGCCCCCATGAAGCACCTCAGGCTCCTCCCCGGGCTCCTCCTCTTCGGCCTCACGACCGGCTGCGCCACGGTCCTCCAGGGCTCCCACCAGACCATCCGCGTCGAGACGGACCCTCCGGGGGCCACGGCCACCGGCGCGAACCAGACGATCACGACACCCGGGACGCTCAGCTTCCGGCGCGACGCGAAGGACCTCGACGTGGTCGTCGAGAAGGAGGGCTACGCCCCGCAGCGCGTGACGCTGACGCGGAAGGAGAACGGCACCCAGTGGGCCAATCTCGCCCTGGTCCCGGTGGGTGTCGGCATCGGCGTGGGGTTCGGCTCCCTGGGATCGAGCGAGGACGACCCCTTGCTGATCCAGGTGTCGGACGCGGTCTTCGGGTCGAAGGCGACCTGGGGGTTCATCCTGGGGGTGGTCGTGCCGGCCGCCGGCTTTCTCGTCGACCACGCGACCGGTGCCGCCTACAAACTCGACCCCCCGCGGCTCGTCCTCCGCCTCGAGCCCGTGTCCGGGGAATCCCGGATCGACGACGGCCCGAAAGCGCCGCGGGTTCCGGCGGAGCTCACCCGCGTCGACATCATCGAGAGGCCGTCGGACTCGGACAACGGCATCCGGCTTCCGCCCGGCGTCCTCCGGGCGCTCCGGCCGAGATGAGGGATCTCCCCCGAGAAGGATCTCCCAACGGCGTCGCTTTCGACCGGAAGGGAACGAAACAGCCGGAGACGACCCATGAGAAAACCGACGGCAAGCTGGTTGAGACACCTCACCGCCCGCTCCGTCCTCGTCGCGCTCGCCCTTGCGCCAAAGATGTTCAACGCCGATCGAATCACGCGTGACGCCGGCCTCAGGGCCGGTCAGCAGGCGCTCTTCGCCGAGCAGGCGATTGATCAGGGTGGATTTTCCGGCATTGGGCCGCCCGACGATCGCGATG
>DAOMFB010000483.1:0-2409 GCA_035429585.1 Thermoanaerobaculia bacterium | reverse complement strand
GCCCACGCGGACCGCTTCCGCCGCCCCTCCCTCATCCGCGTCTCGCAGCTCCCCTTCCGGAGCCCCGCGGCGGCCGAGGCCGCGCACAAGCGGCCCCAGGCCGGGGAGCCGTGGGGCGAGATCTCGCGGACCCTGAGCCTCGCCCCGAACGCCGCCTCCGGCGGCGCCCTCGGCCTCCTCGCGCGGAGCGACCTCCCTCGGGAGTTCGAGAGGGTCCTCTGGAAGCTCCCCGAGGGGCAGACGACGGGGATCGTGGCCGCGCCGCACGGGTTCCACATCCTGCGCGTCGACGAACGCTTCGAGGCGCGCGACATCCCCTTCGAGGAGGCGCGGCCCGCCCTCCTCCTCTCCCTCGCCGAGGAGCGGAGCACGAAGGCCGCGGCCGACCTCGTCGCGGCGGCGCGGCGGCGGCATCCCGTGGCGATCGTCGAGGACCACCTGCCGTTTCCCTACGTCGGGACGAATCCCCGCTACGACGCGAAGCCCCGGTGACCGGCCTCCGAGTCCGCTAGACTCCGCGCCGTGACGACGCACCGGCTCGCCCTCCGGGGCCTGGGGATCCTCCTCGCGCTTCTCGCGGCGGGCCCCGCGCCGGCCGCGGACACCGTGGAGCGGATCCTCGCCCACGTGAACTCCCGGATCGTCACGCAGAGCCAGTACAACGCCCGCTGGGAGCAGGCGGTCAAGGAGCAGGGACCGCCGCCCAACGCCGCCCGCGCCGAAGAGCTGAAGAAGATGGTCTTCGCGACGCTCATCAACGAGGCGCTCCTCGAGGACCGGGCGCGGGACCTCGACCTGATCACGAACGACAAGGAGATCGAGGACCAGATCCGGCGGCTCAAGGAGGAGAACAAGATCTCGAGCGACGCGGAGTTCGAGAAGGCCCTCGAGTCCCAGGGGCTGACCCTCGACAAGCTCCGCGACCAGCTCCGGAACGCGGGAACCGTCCAGCGCGTCGTCGGCCGCGAGGTGCAGAGCAAGGTCGACACGTCCGAGGACGCGCTCCGGATCATCTACGAGCGCGAGAAGGAGTCGTACCGGATTCCGGAGAAGGCGCGGCTCGCCGAGATCCTGATCTCCCGCGGCGACGACCCGGCCGCGGCCCAGCTCCGGGTCCAGGGCGCGGTCGACAAGCTCAAGGGCGGCGCGAAGTTCGAGGACGTCGTGAAGGAGTACTCGGACGGCGCGACGAAGGGCCGCGGGGGCGACCTCGGGTGGGTGAGCCGCGGCGAGCTCGTGGCCGAGATCGACAAGACGGTCTTCGCCCTTCCCGTGAACACGGTCTCGGACCCGATCACGACGAAGTTCGGCTGGCACCTCGTGAAGGTGCTGGAGAAGGCCCCCGTGTCGTACCGGCCGTTCTCCGAGGTCAAGGCGGAGATCCTGAAGCGCGAGCAGGAGACGCAGTTCCAGAAGAAGCTCGCCGAGTACCTCGAGAAACTGAAGCGCGACGCCGTGATCCGCGTCGCGCCCGAGGTCGTCGCCTACTACACGCCGCCGACGCTGCCGCCCGAGGCCCAGGGGATGGCCCTGGCCTCCGCGGCCCCCGGCGCGACGCCCTTCGACGTCCCGGCCCTCACGCCGGGGAGGGACCGGAAGGACCTCGGCATCGAGATCACGCCGACCGTCGGCTACCGCTTCGGCGGCACGGCCTCGGAGGCAGGCAGCGCCGCCATCGACCGGATCAAGATCCCGGCGTCCCTGAGCTTCGGCCTCACGGCGGAGTACCGGCTCACGGACGCGCTGAACGTCGAGCTCCTCTGGAGCCACCAGGACACCGAGATGAAGGCGGACTTCTCGGACGTCGCGGCCGCCTACGAGAATCGGGTGTCCCACCTGAACCTCGACA
Organism: Thermoanaerobaculia bacterium; assembly: GCA_035429585.1. Classification (GTDB taxonomy): domain Bacteria; phylum Acidobacteriota; class Thermoanaerobaculia; order UBA5066; family UBA5066; genus DAOMFB01. The sequence continues at coordinate 560 of DAOMFB010000483.1, read as the reverse complement.
CGATCCAGATCGGGGTCCTGTGGCAGTCGGGGGCCTCCTATGCCAAGGCGCGCCTCTACGCGGACCTCCTCCTCGGCGCCACGATCCTGACGCCGTCGCCCGAGTTCTCCGTGCACACGCGCTTCTCGGCGAGCATCGGCGGCGGGATCAAGTACTACTTCTCCGACCGTCTCGGCGCGCGCCTCGGAGCCCGCTGGATGCCCGTCTATATCAACTCGACGAGCGCCGGCTACGGCTACTGCAGCCCGTATTACGGCTGCTACACGTACTGGAACACGAACTACCTGTCCCAGGGCGACGCGTATACGGGCTTCATCCTGAGCTTCTGACGCGGGACGCTCCCTCCGCGAGGAGCGCGGCCCGCCAGCGGGAGATGCCGGCGGCGGCGGCGAGCTCCTCGGGACCGGACGGCCGTCCGGCGAGGAGCGCGCGCGCGGCCGCGGTCAGAACGGCCCGGGACGCGAGGACGCCCGGGTCGAGGCCGAGCGCCCCGGCCGTGGCGTCGCGGGCCGCCTTCATCCGCTCCACCGCCCGCTCGAGCGCGGGATCGGCCTCGGCGG
>DAOMFB010000482.1:0-2413 GCA_035429585.1 Thermoanaerobaculia bacterium | reverse complement strand
GAAGGACCGGATCGCGGGCCAGGGCCCGCTCGACCGCGCCGCGGAGGGTCAGGGCGTCGCCGCCGTCTCCCGACGCCGGCTCGGCGGCGAGGAGGAGCGCCACGAGCGCCGGCACGGCGGCGATCCGCCCGTCACTCATGCCGCAGCGCCTCCACCGGGTTCAGGCCGGCGGCCCGCATCGCCGGGAAGACCCCGAAGACGATGGTGACGCCGCTGGAGAAGAGGAACGCGAGGATGCCGGAGAGGGCGGAGACGCGCACGGTGACCCCCGTCACGAGGGCCCGCGCGGCGAGCGGCAGGCCGAGCCCGAGGAGGACCCCGATGAGCGAGCCGACCGACCCGAGGAGGAACGCCTCGAGGAGGAACTGCCGGAGGATGTCGCGGCGCCGCGCCCCGAGGGACTTGCGGAGGCCGATCTCCCGCGTCCGCTGCTCCACCGAGGCGAGGAGGATGTTCATGATGCCGACGCCGCCGACGATCACCGACACGGCCGCGGCCGCCACGAAGACGAGGATGAGGCCCGAGGAGATCGCCTCGGCCACGCGGACGACGGTCGTCATGCTCTGGACCCGGAAGACGGCCCCCTGCCGGTGCCGCTCGTGCAGGAGACTCTCCATCGTGGCGACGCCCTCCGGGATGAGAGGGAAGTCCCGGACCTCGGCGAAGAGGGTGTCCACCCGCCGGATCGGCGTGAAGAACCACCCCACGGTGATCGGCACGAAGATGGTCCGCGGGATCACCTCGCCCTGCCCCATCGTGTCGACCGGCTTGTCGAAGACGCCGACGATCCGGAAGGTCATGCCGAGCGTCCGGAGCGTCTTCTCGCCGATCGGCTCCGTGCCGAAGAGCTCCTCGTAGAGCGGGCGGTTGACGACGCAGACCTTCGTCCGCTGGAGGACGTCCTCCTCGTCCAGGAAGCGCCCCTCCACGATCCGGACGTTCCGGCGGACCGTCGTGTAGTTGGGGGTCGTCCCGACGATCCGGAGCGACGCGGTCGTCGAGAGCGTCGACACGGTGGCCTGGAGCTCCACGATCGGCGTCACGCCGCGGTAGAGGTCGGTGCGGGCGGCGAGGGCCTTCGCGTCCCCCTCGGTGATCTGGTCGTCGCGCAGGCGCGAGACGCCCGAGGTGACCGTCCCGTGGTAGGTCGCCCAGACGAGGTGCGAGCCGACGCCCTCGATCTGCTCCATGACGAAGCCGCGCCCCGTGAGGCCGAGGGAGACGATCAGGATGATGGCCGCCGTGCCGGCGATGAGCCCCGCGAGCGTCAGCCAGGTCTGGACCGGGTGCGTCCGGAACCGGTTCAGCGCGGTCTCGAGGACCTCGCGAAAGACCATCTCAGCTCCCGCGGACGAGGACGCGCGCGCCGTCGGCGAGGGGCGTCGTGCCCGGCAGGAGGACCGTGTCCCCCTCGGCGAGCCCCGACGTCACCTCGACGGCCGTCAGGCCCATCAGGCCGACGGTGACGTCCCGGCGGCGGGCCCGGCCGCCCGCCGGGACGAGGACGAAGCGCCTCTCGCCGTCCCGCTGGAGGGCGCCCCGGGGGACGACGAGCGCTCCCCGCTTCTCCCCGGCCACGATCTCGACGTTCACGGAGGCGTTCGGCGGGAGCTCGTCCGAGGCGCCCCGGATCTCCCCGAGGACGTCCGACACCTCGCGCCCGCCCACCTCGCGCAGGCCGGGCGAGACGCGCGCGATCGTCCCGTCCCACGTCCGCTCGGGGAGGCCGTCGAAGGTGACGCGCATCCGCTGCCCGACGGCGATCCGGGGAAGGTCCGGCTGGTCGACGCGCGCGCGGACGCTCCGGACGCCCGGGTCCGCCACGCCCGCGACGATCTGTCCGGGCGCCACGATCTCCCCGGTCTTCCGCGGCAGGCCGTAGACCATCCCGTCGCGCGGCGCCACGACCGTGAGCGCCGCCACCCGCTCCTCGAGGTCCCGCGCCGAGGCCCTCACGAGCTCGAGGCGCGACGCGCCGCCGTCCCCGGACCCGTCGAGCGAGGCCAGCCGCGCCTCGGCGCTCCGCAGCCGCTCCTCGGCGTCCCGGAGGGCCGCCTCGCTCGCCTCCCAGGCCGTCTTCGTGATCGCCTTCTCCGAGAGGAGCCGCGTGTCCGCCTCGAAGGTCCTCTTCTTCTCCGCCGCCTCGCGCCGGGTGCGGTCGGCGTCGGCCGAGACCTGGGTCCGCTCCGCCGCCAGGCGGAGCGCCTCGGCCCGGGCTTCGCGCGCCTTCTCGGAGACGGCCGGGCCCTCCAGCCGGACCAGGACCTCGCCCTTCCGGACCCGGTCGCCGTCGTGCACGAGGACGGCCGCCACGGTCGCCGCGTCGAGGGCCCGGAGCTCGCCCCCCGGAAGCGGCTCCAGCGTTCCGTCGCAGAGGATCGGCACGAGCAGGTCCGCCCGCACCGCCTTCGCC
>DAOMFB010000481.1:0-2422 GCA_035429585.1 Thermoanaerobaculia bacterium | reverse complement strand
TCCAGGAGCCCGGCGTGGCGGCCGGGCGCGAGGCGGACGACGCCGTCGCCGGGGACGGCCGGGCGGAGGAGCCGCGCCGGCGGCGGGGGCTCCCGGAAGAGCGCGAGCTGCCGGAGGACCTCCTTCTCGGTCAGCCCGTGCGCCGCGATCTGGCGGCGGTCGTCGGCGGTCAGCGGGTCGGGGCCGGTCAAGTGCGGGCCGCCGGGGCCGACTCGTCGAGCATCCGGAGGAGATAGGCCCCGTAGTCGCTCTTCTTCATCGGCTCGACGAGCTTCCTGACGTCGGCGGCCGTGATCCACCCCATGTGGTACGCCACCTCCTCCGGGCAGGAGATCTTCAGCCCCTGGCGCGCCTCGATCGCCTGGATGTACGTCGAGGCCAGCATGAGCGCCTCGGGCGTTCCGGTGTCGAGCCACGCCATGCCGCGGCCCAGGATCTCCACGTGCAGGTCTCCCGAGGCCAGGTAGGCGCGGTTGACGTCGGTGATCTCCAGCTCCCCCCGCGCGGACGGTGCGAGGCGGGCGGCGATGTCGAGCACGCGGTTGTCGTAGAAGTAGAGGCCCGTCACGGCGAAGTGGGACCGGGGATTCGCCGGCTTCTCCTCGAGGCCGACGGCCCGCCCGTCCGGGCCGAACTCCACGACGCCGTAACGCTGCGGGTCGAGGACGCGGTAGGCGAAGACGGTCGCGCCCGACGGCCGCCGCGCGGCGGCCCGGAGCAGCTCGGGGAGGCCGTGGCCGTAGAAGAGGTTGTCGCCGAGGGCGAGGGCGACCGGCTCCGCGCCGACGAAGTCGCGGCCGATGAGGAACGCCTGCGCGAGCCCCTCCGGGCGCGGCTGGACCGCGTACGAGAGGCGGAGCCCGAACCCCGATCCGTCGCCGAGGAGGCGGACGAACCCGGCCTGGTCCTCGGGCGTCGTGATGACGAGGATCTCCCGGATCCCCGCGTGCATCAGCGTGGAGAGGGGGTAGTAGACCATCGGCTTGTCGTAGACGGGACAGAGCTGCTTGCTGACGGCCAGCGTGACGGGGTGGAGGCGCGTCCCCGACCCCCCGGCGAGGATGATTCCCTTCATGAGCTCTCCGGGCGCATCGTATACGGATTCGCGCCGGTTCTGGCCGGCGGCCGGGCGCAGAACCTCTTTTTCCCGGTCCCGTATTCTCTCGGGGGATGGGGGCAACGCTCGGCAGCCTGCGGCGCGCGAAGACGGGGCGGGAGGCCCCCCGGTGAGGCGCTGGATCCTTCCGGCCGCCGGGCTCCTGGGCCTGGTCCTCTACGCGGCCGCGCTGCCCCGCTTCTCGGCGGTCCAGCCCCGGGGACTCTCCATCACGCGCGGCGAGGCCGGCCGGATCGCCGACGCCGAGGCGGAGAAGCTCGGCGTCCCCCTCGGCCGGACGTTCGCCGTGACGACGTGGGAGGACTCCGAGATCCTGGAGAAGGAGTTCCGGTTCGACGCCGCCCGCCGCCGGGCCGCGTCGGCCGACCCGGTCGTGGGCCCGCGCCTCGGCGGCTACAAGGTCACCTACTTCCGGATCGGGCTGGAGAAGTTCCCCCCCTTCGCCGAGGTCGTCGTCGGCGTGGACGGCCGCGTCCTCTGGGCTCTCCGGCGCTACCGCAACGAGGAGGCGGGCGCCACGCCGTCCGCCGACGCCCTCCGGCCCCGCGCCGACGCCTTCGTGGCGTCGCGCGCCTTCCCCGGCGCGCCCGACCCCGTCTTCGAGGAGGCGCGCCCGACCGTCCTCCGCGCCCGGACGGACCACCTCTTCCGGTACCGCGTCCGCTCGTCGGTCCCGACGGGAGACGTCGTCTTCTACCTCGGCGTGCAGTACGCGGGAGAGCAGCTCGCCGGGTGGATCCTCCTCGAGGAGTACGCCGACGGCCGCCGCTTCCGCGACGACTTCGGGGGGAACGTCGCCATGACGTTCGCCCGGTTCGGGCTGACCTTCGCCCTCCTGATCGGCCTGCTCGTCGTCTTCCTGCGGAAGTACCACGCCGGCGAGGTCGGCGTGGAGACGGGCGGCATCGCCTTCGGCGTCATGATCGTGGCGTCGCTCGTCTTCGACGTCCTCCTGGCGACGCTGTCGGCGTACGGCACGGGCCTCGGCGGCATCGACGCCCGACAGACCACGTGGGCCGTCGCCGGGTTCCGGTTCCTCCTCTACGACCTGCCGCTCTCGCTCCTCGTCTTCGTCGCCTGGTCCGTCGGGGAGAGCAACGCCCGGGAGCGGTGGGGGACCCGCCTCGCCTCCTTCGACGCCCTCCTGAAGGGCGACGCCCTGAACGCGACCGTCGGGGGAGCGCTCCTTTCCGGCGTCGTCGCGGCCCCGGCGATCGCCGCCGCCACGCTCCTCGCGGGCCTGCCGCTCCTCCTCTCCGGACGGGCCTTCCCGACGCTGGGGGACGGCTCCGTCCTCGTCCTCGG
>DAOMFB010000480.1:0-2423 GCA_035429585.1 Thermoanaerobaculia bacterium | reverse complement strand
GGGCATGCGGATCGCGGGGACCGACCGGGAGCTGGCGGCCGCGTTCGACCTGGCCACGGCCGAGGCCGAGCGCGCGTTCGGCAACGGCGCCCTCTATCTCGAGAGGTTCCTCGCCGAGCCGCGGCACATCGAGATCCAGGTGTTCGGCGACCGGCAGGGCCGGGTCGTGCACCTCGGGGAGCGGGAGTGCTCCCTCCAGCGGCGCCACCAGAAGGTCCTCGAGGAGGCGCCGTCGCCGGCGCTGACCCCCGAGCTCCGCCGCCGGATGGGCGAGGCGGCCGTCGCGGCGGCGAAGGCGGTCGACTACGTCGGCGCCGGAACGATCGAGTTCCTCCTCGACGAGGGCGGCGCCTTCTACTTCATGGAGATGAACACCCGGATCCAGGTGGAGCATCCCGTCACGGAGATGGTGACGGGCTTCGACCTGGTCAAGGAGCAGATCCGCGTCGCGGCCGGCGAGCCGCTCTCCTTCGGCGAGCCCCACGAGGGCTCCGGCTTCGCCTCGCGGGGCCACGCCATCGAGTTCCGGATCAACGCCGAGGACCCGGTCACCTTCGCCCCGTCGCCGGGCACCATCACGACCCTGCATCTTCCCGGAGGGCCGGGCGTCCGCGTCGACACGGCCGCCTACGCCGGCTGGAAGATCCCGCCCTACTACGACTCGCTGATCGCCAAGCTCGTCGTCCACGGGCGCGACCGCGAGGAGGCGATCATGCGCGGCCGCCGGGCGCTGGAGCTGTTCATCGTGGAGGGGGTGCGGACCACGATCCCGCTCCACCGCCGGCTGCTCGACGCGCCCGACGTCCGGACCGGCCGGGTCTCGACGAAGTGGCTCGAACGCTGGCTGGCCGGCGCACGGGGGGACGAGGCCTGACGGACCGGTTCTCCCGCGTCTACCTCGTCGGCTTCATGGGAAGCGGGAAGACGACCGTGGGGCGCCGGCTCGCCGGCCGCCTCGGCGTCCCGTTCCTGGACCTCGACGAGGCGTTCGAGGCGATGGCCGGCGCGACGATCCGGCAGACCTTCGAGACCCGCGGGGAATCGTGGTTCCGGGAGCGCGAGGCCGAGCTGCTGCGCGGGACGGCCGACCTCCCGGCGGTCGTCGTGGCGCTCGGCGGCGGAACCTTCGTCTTCCCGGAGAACGCCGCCTTCATCCGGCGCCACGGGGTGTCCGTCTTCCTCGACGTGCCGTTCGAGACGCTCGCCGAGCGGCTCGCCGGAAAGACCGCCGACCGGCCGATGTTCCGTTCGACGGAGGAGGCGTTCCGTCTCTTCGAAGCACGCCGCCCCTTCTATACAATGACCGACTGGACGATTTGCGTGAGCCGCGAGATGACAGTCGACGACGTCGTCGAACGCGTGGCGTCGACGCTCCGCGAGGCGGGCGGGGCGAGCGGGGGCGTCTGACGTGCGGTACCTGATCCTCTCCGACATCCATTCGAACGACGAGGCCTTCGCCGCCGTCCTCCATCGCGTCAAGCGGAAGCGGTTCGACCGGATCATCTGCCTCGGGGACTTCGTGGGCTACGCCGCCGATCCGAACAAGGTCCTGGACCGGTTCCGCGCGCTCCCGAAGACCCGGTTCTCGATCCGCGGCAACCACGACAAGGTCGTGACGGGGACGGACCCGGGCGAGCTCTTCAACCCGCCGGCCCTCGCGTCCGCCCGCTGGACGGCCGAGCGGCTCTCGAAGGAGAACCTCGAGTTCCTCCGGAAGCTTCCGCCCGGCCCGACGATCGTGGACGACCTCTTCGTCGTTTGCCACGGGTCGCCGCTCGACGAGGACGCCTACATCTTCTCGGACTTCGACGCCTCGATGAACTTCATCCAGATGGACCGGATGGCGGCCGGCGTCGACCTCTGCTTCTTCGGCCACAGCCACATCCCGTCGGTCTTCACCCTCGAGGAGGACGGCGGGATCCGTGTCGAGGCGATCCGGGGGAGCCGCCACCGCCTCGAGCTGCGCCGCGACCGGAAGTACCTCGTGAACCCGGGCTCGGTCGGCCAGCCCCGCGACCGGATTCCGCAGGCGTCCTACGCCATCTACGACTCCACCGAGCGGATGGTCCAGTTCGACCGGGTCCCGTACGACGTGCAGACCGCCCGCCGGAAGATCTACCGGGCGGGGCTTCCGGCGGTCCTGGGCGACCGCCTCGTCATCGGGCTTTGACGGCGCGCGCGCGGCTCCTTTCCGTCACGTTCCTCGCGCGGGCTGCGCGGCGGCCCCGCCGCCCCGCCGCGCCGCCGGGGACCGGATCGAGACGCGCGCCCGGCTCCTCCGCGCCGAGGACACGCGGAGCTGGGACCCGGACACGTTCGGCCTCGCCTCGGGCTCGCCGGACCCCGAGGTGCGGCGGCAGGCGGCGCTCTCGGCCGGGCGTCTCCGCGACCCGGAGGCCGGGCCGCTCCTGGCGCGCCTCCTC
>DAOMFB010000479.1:0-2437 GCA_035429585.1 Thermoanaerobaculia bacterium | reverse complement strand
CCCCCTCATTCGAGGCCGTCGTCGCGGCGGCACCGTCCAGCATGAACCAGGAAGAACAGAAGCTCGCCCTCTTCATCGACATCGACAACGTCCTCATCGGCCTCCGCGAGACCGGCCACCCGAAGTTCGACGTCAAGCTCCTCATCTCGCGGCTCCTCGAGAAGGGGAAGATCGTCATCAAGCGCGCCTACGCCGACTGGAACCGGTACGCGGAGTACAAGCGGGCCTTCCACGAGGCCGCCTTCGAGCTGATCGACATCCCCCAGCACCGCCTGACGGGAAAGAACTCGGCCGACATCCGGATGGTGGTGGACGCGATGGACCTCGCCTCCAACAAGGAGCACATCACGACGTTCGTCATCGGGTCGGGCGACTCGGACTTCTCGCCCCTCGTCTCCAAGCTGAAGGAGAACGACAAGACCGTCCTGGGCTTCGGCGTGAAGGGCTCCACGTCCGAGCTCCTGATCGACAACTGCGACGAGTTCATCTACTACGAGGACCTGGTCCGCGAGCAGGTGCGGGTGCCGATGGTCTCGGGCGTCCCCGAGAAGGCGGCCGAGGGCTTCACGCTCCTCGTCGACTCGATCCTCGCCCTGAAACGCGAGAACAAGGAAGTGCTCTGGGGCTCGATGGTCAAGCAGACGATGCAGCGGAAGTACCCGAGCTTCAGCGAGTCGTACTACGGCTTCCGGACCTTCTCGGAGCTGCTCGAGGCGGCCGAGAAGGCGAAGATCATCGTCCTGAAGCGCGACAGCAAGAGCGGCTCCTACATCATCACGGGCTTCGGTCCCGGCGGAGGGGGAGCCTGAGGCGCTGGCGTCTCGTCGCGCGCGGGACGCCCGTCGACTACAGGGTCTTCCGCGTCCGGCAGGACCGGGTCCGCTCCCCGCGGACCGCCCGCGACCACGACGTCGTCGTCCTCGACGCCCCGAACTGGGTCAACGTCGTCGCCGTGACGGAGGACCGGCGGGTCGTCCTCGTCCGGCAGTTCCGGCACGGGACGCGCGAGACGACCCTGGAGATCCCCGGGGGAGCCGTCGACCCGGGCGACCGATCCCCGCTCGCGGCCGCGAAACGCGAGCTCAAGGAGGAGACGGGCTACGTCTCCCGCCGCTGGCGGCGCCTCGGGCTCGTCGAGCCGAACCCGGCGATCCAGTCGAACCTCACCTGGACCTTCCTCGCCGAAGGGGCCCGTCGTGCCGGCGCGGCCGACCCGGACCCGGGCGAGGAGCTGGAGGTCGTCCTCGTTCCGGAGAAGCGACTCGACGCTCTCGCCCGCCGGGGCGTCATCCGCCACGCCCTCGTCATCGCGGCGTTCTACTGGAAGGCGCAGGACGAGACGAGCCGGCGCCTCAGATCTCCCTGAAGACGAACCGTTTCAGCACCTGGATCCGGTCGTTGTAGTGCTTCGGGTCCATGAGCCAGATGGCGCCGGCGACCGAGGAGAGGAGCGAGTTCCCGTCCTGCGGCGTGAAGCAGAAGCCGACGACTTCCCGCCCGCCGTCGGTGACCGCGAGCGTCGGCGTCGAGATGACGGTCTGGGAGAGGATGCGGCCGTAGTAGCCGTGGTCCCGGCCGAAGGAGAAGACCTCGTTGGCGCTCTTCCGGTCGGTCAGCGCGACGAGCGCGTTCGCCTTCAACTTCTCGAGGAGCCGCTTCCGGTCGATCGGCTTCGGCAGGCGGAAGTCGAACCAGACCGAGTGCATGTACTGCGTGTTCAGCTTCACGGCCGAGGAGAAGACCTTCGGCTTGAGGCCGAGCGTCTCGTAGAGGTGGAAGACGTCGTGGGCGTGGTGCGTGCCGAACTCGTCGTCGTCGTGCTTCCCGACGGACGGGGCCGGAGCGTAGTCCTTGGTCTGCGAGATGTCGTTCGCCCGGCGCATGCAGACGAAGGTGGCGCGCTCCATCTCGAGGGCGTCGCCCTCCATTCCGATCGTCCGGATGAGGATGGCGAGGTTGTGCGTGTTGCAGGAGACGACCTGGAGGAAGCGGTCCGCGTCCGGCACGAGCGCGCCGTCGTTGATGCCCCGGGCGTACATCTTCCCGAACCCGAACTCGCTTCCCTGGGCGACGAAGCCCTTCGGGCCCTTGAGGTGCTTGTACAGGAGCTCCTTGTTGTCATTCCCCGCCGGCGTGCAGTCGATGACGACGGTGGCGCGCTCGAGCGCCTCCGGGGCCGTGTACGAGACCTTGTGGCCCAGCGCCTCGAAGTCGGCCGCCTTGTCCTCGTCGGCCGCCAGGTGGGCGCCGCGCGCCATCAGGTGGTTCACCTTGGCGCGCTCCGTCTTCATCGGCGTCCGCTTGTGGAACGTGACCTCGTCGATGCCGAGGTGGTGGTGGAAGTCCGTGAACAGCCCGATCAGCGGCTCCCCGATCGTGCCCGTGCCGACGATGTGGACGATGTTCGCGTCCGCGCCCCAGAACTGGTCGTAGAGCG
>DAOMFB010000478.1:0-2439 GCA_035429585.1 Thermoanaerobaculia bacterium | reverse complement strand
TATCCTCCGCGCGTAACGCGCCGAGAACATGATGTAGTACCAGTCGATGTGCTGCGAGAGGCAGCTCTCCACGTCCTCGCGGCGGGTCACGCCGCAGATCTTCACCTCCGTCGTGCCGCGCCCGAGGAGGTAACGGAGCGCCTTCGCCCCGTCGCCCGACCGGAGCAGGGTCTCGCCGACGAGGAAGGCCCCGAATCCGGCCCGCGCGAGGCGCTCGACGTCCCCGGCCGTCTTCACGCCGCTCTCGGCCACGCGGACGACCCCGTCGGGGATGCCGCGCCCCGCGGCCTCGGCCGCGGCGAGGTCCACGCCGAAGGTCCGGAGGTCGCGCGCGTTGACGCCGACGATCTCCGGCGACACGGCGAGGGCGCGGCGGACTTCCGCCCCGTCGTGCGCCTCGACGAGCACGGCGAGGCCGCGCCGGCGGGCGGCCGCGTGGAGGCGGGCCAGCTCGGCGTCGGAGAGGGCGGCGACGATCAGGAGGACGGCGTCCGCGCCGATCGAGAGCGCCTCGTCGAGCTGGGCCTCGTCGACGATGAAGTCCTTCATCAGGACCGGGAGGCCCGACGCCGCCTTCGCGCGGGGGATCCACGACGGCTCGCCGCCGAAGAAGTCGCGCTCCACGACGACCGACAGGGCGGCCGCGCCGCCGCGGCGGTACGCACGCGCCACCGCCTCCACGCGCGACGCGGCGTCGGGGAGAAGGACGCCCGCGGAGGGAGAGCGGTGCTTGATCTCGGCGATGACCGCCGGCGGGCCCGGGCGCGCCGCTCGGACGCCCCGGCCGTCCGACGGGAGCGCGGGCGCCGCGCGTCGTTCGAGCTCCCCGCGCGCGAGCCGGGCCCGCTTGGCCGCCAGGATCTCGGCGAGGACCCCGCCGCTCACGCCGCCCCCCTCGAGATCGCGGTCAGGAGGAGGAGGGCCTCGCGGGCCGCGCCGCCGTCGAGCGACGCCGCGGCGAGCCCGACGCCCTCCCGGAAGTCCCCGGCCCGGCCCGCCACGACGAGCACGGCCGCGGCGTTCATCAGGACCGTCTCGCGGCGCGTCCCGTACTCGCCGTCGAGGACCGCGCGGAGGATCCCGACGTTGCGCTCCACCCCGCCCCCCGTCAGCTCGGCCGGGTTCCCCTCGGCGAGCCCGAAGTCGGACGCCGAGAGGTCGAAGCGCCGGATCCCCTGCGGCGTCACTTCCGCCGCGTGCGTGACGCCGATCGGCAGGAGCTCGTCGCCCCCGGCCTCGTTCGAGGTCACGATTACCCGCTCGGCCCCGAGCCGCGCGAAGTCGCCGGCGACGACCTCTATCCGCTCCGGCCGGTCCACGCCGACGAGCTGCCGCGTCACGCCGACGGGGTTGCAGAGCGGGCCCGCGAGGTTGAACGCCGTCCGGATCCCGAGCTCGCGGCGGAGCGGGGCCACCTTCTTCATGGCCGCGTGGTAGAGCGGCGCGAAGAAGAAGCCGATCCCCGCGCGGCGCAGGGCCTCGGCGGCGCGGGCCGGCGGCATCTCGATGTCGACGCCGCACCCGCCGAGGACGTCGGCCGAGCCGCAGGTGGAGGAGACGGCGCGCCCGCCGTGCTTGGCGACCGGGACGCCCGCCCCCGCGACGACGAAGGCCGTGGCCGTCGAGACGTTTAAGGTGGAGAGGCCGTCGCCCCCCGTCCCGCAGACGTCGACCGCCTGCCGCGCGAGGGCGTCCTCCACGGGCGGGCGGCCGGCCCGCGCCCGGAGGACGTCCACGAGGCCCGACACGTCCTCGGCGGTCTCGCCGTGCACGGCCAGCGCCGCGACGAAGGCCGCGGCGAGCGCCCCCGGCTCCGGGGCGTCGAAGAGCTCCGCGAAGGCGGCCCGGGACTCCTCGCGCGAGAGGCGACGGCCGCGCGCGAGGGCGCCCAGCGCCTCGCGGAGAGGACCGCCCCCGCTCACGCGACCCCGCCCTCCACGAAGTTCCGGAGTAGCTTCTCTCCTTCCGTCGTCAGGATGGACTCGGGGTGGAACTGCACGCCCGCCAGCGGCCGCGTCCGGTGGGCGAGCCCCATGACGAGGCCGTCCGCTTCGGCCGTGACGGCGAGCTCGGGGGGGACGGAGCCGCGCTCGACGACGAGGGAGTGGTACCGGGTGGCCGTGAACGGGTTCGGGAGGCCCCGGAAGAGGCCGGTGCCGGCGTGCGAGATCTCCGAGGTCTTGCCGTGCATCAGGACCGGCGCGCGGACGACCTTCCCGCCGAAGACGAGGCCGAGGGCCTGGTGCCCGAGGCAGACCCCGAGGAGCGGGACCGAGGCGTTCCGGCGGATCAGCTCGCACGAGACGCCGGCGTCCTCGGGCCGCCCGGGGCCGGGCGAGATGACGATCCGGTCCGGCCCGAGCGCGAGGAGCTCGCCGGCCGTCGCCGCGTCGTTCCGCACGACCCTGCGGGCGTAGGCGTACATCGGCCCCTGCCAGC
>DAOMFB010000477.1:0-2450 GCA_035429585.1 Thermoanaerobaculia bacterium | reverse complement strand
GAGGCCGCTCCGATAGAGCGAGAGGCGTGCGCCGACTCCGGCGCCGTAGAGGGCGGCGAGGGGCCGGAGCGCCGCGGCGGCGTTCACGGCGCCCCGGCCCGGAGGGAGAGGATCTTCGCGGCGGCGCGCTCCGTCGCCCCGGCGTGGCGGGCGAAGAGCTCCCCGGCGGCGTCGGCGGCGCGGCGGCGGGCCCCGTCGTCGCGGAGCAGGTCGGCGAGGCGGTGTCCGGCCTCCTCGCCGCTCCGGGCCGGGAAAGCAGCTCCCCGGGCCGCGCCGAGCGCCGCCGCGATGTTCGCGACGGACGGCCCGTGGACGACGGGAAGTCCCGCCCGGAGGGGCTCGAGGACGTTGTGCCCCCCCCGCGGGGCGAACGTCCCGCCGAGCAGGGCCGCGGCGCCGGCTCGGTAGGCGGAGGCGAGCTCGCCGATCGTGTCGAGGAGGAAGACGTCGGCCCGCTCGCCCTCGGCCTCGGCGTCGGTCCGGCGGACGACCGCGAGGCCGCCGGCCGAGAGGCGGCGGAACGCGTCGTCGAAGGCGGCCGGCTGCCGCGGCGCGACCAGGAGGAACGCGTCGACGCCGGCGGCGCGGAGGCTCCGGTGCGCCTCCAGGAGGACCGGGATCTCGACCTCGGCGAGCGATCCGGCGACGACGACGGGACGTCCGGCCGCGAGGGTGCGGACGCGCTCCGCGAAAGCCGGTTCCGGGGCGAGCGGCCGGTCGAACTTCAGGTCGCCGGACACGGTGACACGCGGCGCCGGGATGCCGGCCGCCACGAAGCGGGCGGCGTCCTCGGGCGTCCGGGCCGCGACGTGCGTGACGGCGTCGAGGGCCCGGGCGAGGAACGGGCGGAGGAGGCGGAGCCCCCGGAGCGAGCGTTCCGAGAGGCGGCCGTTCACGACGACGACGGGAACCCCGCGGCGGGCCGCCTCGGCGAGCGCGCGGGGCCAGATCTCGGTCTCGACGAGCGCGAGGACTCCCGGCCGGACGGCGTCGAAAAAACGCCGGACCGACGGGCCGAGGTCGAGCGGGAACGGGCGGAGCGAGACGCCGGCCTCCCGTCCGAACCGCACCGGGAGGAGCGCCATCCCGGCGGGCGTCGTCGACGTGACGAGGAGCGGGAGCTCCGGGGCTCTCGCGCGAAGCGCCGCGACGAGCGTGACGGCGATCTCGATCTCTCCGACGGAGACGGCCTGGATCCAGACGGCCGCCGGGGAGGGCTCTCGACGGGGCGCGATCCGCTCGGCGAGAAGGGGCAGAAGGGGGACGCGGCCGGCGGGCCGGGGAGCGTCCGCGCTCCGTCCCGCGCCGGTCATCCACAAGTTGCCTGATGTCAGAGACTTAGCGGCAGTATCCAAGCCGTCCGGCATTATACTGGCGGCGGGCGCCGTGCGGCGAGAACCTTCCTCGCGCGGAACGCCCGGACGGGGGACCGGGTGATAGACGACGACGAGCCGGGAAACGTAGAAGACGTCGACGATATGCGTGCGGCGTCTCTCCGCCCGGTCCCGCCGGCTCCCGCCGACGCGGGAGAACGATCGGCGCCCGACAGCCTGCTCGTCGCGCGTTCGCGCGAAGGGGACACGGACGCGTTCGCCGAAATCGTCCGCCGCCGCACGCCGGGGCTTCTCGCCTTCCTCCGCCGGCTCCTCGGCGACGCGGAGGACGCGCGGGACGTGGCGCAGCTGACCTTCGTCCGCGCCTGGGAGAACCTGCACCGCTACGACCCGTCCTGGGCCTTCTCGACGTGGCTCTTCCGGATCGCCTCCAACCTCGCCGTGGACGCGCTCCGGTCCCGGAGTTCCCGTGCGCGGACCGAGGTCGAGAATCTCCGCCTCGTCCGCGGCGGGCTGGCGTCCGAGCCCGAGGGCCCCGGGGGGCTCGAGCGTCAGGAGATCCGCCGGATCTTCGAGGAATGCGCGACGGTCCTCTCCGAGAAGCAGCGCCTCGTCTTCGTCCTCCACGAGTTCGAGGAGCGGGACAGCCGGGAGATCGCCCTCCTCGTCGACTGCCGCGAGTCCACCGTCCGGAATCACCTCTTCCAGGCCCGGCGGCTTCTCCGCGACGAGATCCGTCGGCGCTATCCGGAGTTCGCCCGCAACCCCCGGGAGGGCTCGAGATGAACGGCTTCCTGCCGCCGGCCTCCCCGTGCCCCGAGCGGGAGACCACGGCCCGGCTCGCCGCCCTTCGGGCGCGCGACGGCCTGGATCCCGCCGGCGAAGCGCTCCTCGCGCGCCATCTCGCCGCCTGCCCGGCGTGCCTCGAGGAAGCGGTCCCCGTCGACCCCACGCTTCTCTTCGTCCGCCTCTCGGCCACGGCCGAGGCGGAGGAGGCGGCGGCCCGCGCCGCCCTCCGGGGAACGCGCGGACGCCGCGACGAACCGTCCGAGGCGGATCTCCTCGCCGCCGACGTGCTCGCCGTCCTGCGGGACCGGTCGTCGAGCGGGGGCCGGG
>DAOMFB010000476.1:0-2466 GCA_035429585.1 Thermoanaerobaculia bacterium | reverse complement strand
GGAGGCGGCGGCGGGAGAGCGAGTCCGGGGCGCGCTTCATGCGGGGACTCTAGCGCAGCGCGCCGGTCCCATCGGCGTCAGATCTCGACCTGGATGCCGATCTCGACGGCGCGGCTCGGCGGGATCCGGAAGAAGGCCGTCGCGCGCCCTTCGCTCCGCTTCATCCAGGAGTAGAGCCGCTCGCGCCAGCGCGCCATGCCGCTGGCGGCGGGGACGGAGATGATGACGTCGCGCCCGAGGAAGTAGCTGATCCGGTCCGGGTCGAGGTCGGTCTCTCCCAGCCGGAGGCCCCGGAGGCCGGCCGGCACGTCGGGCTCCTCCATGAACCCCCAGGTCAGGACGACCCGGTAGAACCCGGCGCCGAGCGCCTCGATCCGGGTGCGGTCGGCCCGGGGCACGCGGGGGACGTCCGCCGTCTCGACGGTCAGGAGGATCACCGGGTCGTGAAGGGCGCGGTTGTGCTGCCAGTTCAGGTAGAGCGACGGCGGGACGAGATCCTGGTAGCGCTCGAGGTAGACGGCCGGATGAGGGATGCGCGGCGGCGTCCCCGCCTCGATCCGGCGGACGTACTCGGCGATCGGCACGGTGAGTCCCGCGAACGCCTTCCGGAGGTTCTCGACGACGATCCGGCGCCCCTGCTTCCACGTCACCATGAGGGTGTAGAGGAACCAGCCGAGGATGAGCGGGATCCAGCCGCCGTGGAAGAGCTTCGCCACGTTCGCCCCGAAGAAAGCCAGCTCGATCAGGAGGAACCCGCCGCAGATCGCGGCGGCCTTCCCGGTCCCGATGTTCCAGGCGCGGTCGAGGAGGACAAAGAAGAGGAGCGTCGTCAGGAGCATCGTGGCGGTCACGGCCACCCCGTAGGCCGCGGCGAGCCGGCTCGAGGAGCCGAAGACCAGGACGAAGAGCGTGCAGCCGGCGAGGAGCGCCCAGTTGATCGCGGGAAGGTAGATCTGCCCCCGCTCGGTCGCCGAGGTGTGGCGGATGAGGAGCCGCGGCAGGAAGCCGAGCTGGACCGCCTGCCGTGTGAGGGAGAAGACGCCGGAGATCAGGGCCTGCGAGGCGATCGTCGTGGCCGCGGTCGCGAGGACGACGAGCGGCAGGACCCACCGCGGCGGAACCATCGCGAAGAGCGGGTTCTCCATCGCCTCGTGGCTCCGGAGGAGGAGGGCGCCCTGCCCGAAGTAGTTCAGGAGGAGGGCGGGCAGGACGAAGCCGAACCAGGCGACGCGGATCGGCCGCGCGCCGAAGTGCCCCATGTCGGCGTAGACGGCCTCGCCCCCCGTCACGACGAGGACGACGGAGCCGAGGACGAAGAAGCCCCTGAGCCCGTTCGCCGCGAAGAACGCCACGGCGTGGCGCGGGTCGAGCGCGGCGAAGACCTCGGGCACGTGCGCCGCGTGCCACGCGCCGAGCGCCCCGAGGACGCCGAACCAGAGGAGCATCACGGGGCCGAAGAACGCGCCGATCCTCGCGGTGCCGTGCCTCTGGAGGACGAAGAGGAGGACGAGGACGAGGACCGCGAGGGGGACGACGAACGGCTCGAGGGCGGGGCTCCGGGTCTTGAGGCCCTCCACCGCCGAGAGGACGGAGATGGCCGGGGTGATCAGGCCGTCGCCGTAGAGGAGGGCTGCGCCGAAGAGGCCGAGGACGACGGCGGGGCGCCGGCGGACGTCGTCGCGCCCGAGCGACCGGTTCACGAGCGACATGAGGGCGAGGATCCCCCCTTCGCCCTCGTTGTCGGCCCGGAGGATGATCCCGACGTACTTGACGCCGACGAGGAGGACGAGCGACCAGACGATGAGCGACAGGACGCCGAGGACGTTCGCGGCCGAGACCGGGAGGCCGTGCACCTCGGGGGAGAGCGACTCCCGGAGGGCGTAGAGCGGGCTCGTCCCGATGTCCCCGTAGACGATGCCGAGCGCGCCGAGCGACAGGAGCGCGAGGCGCCCTCCGGACGGCTTCGGACCGGAGCTCACGCGACGAACATAGCATCGCCGTAGCTGAAGAAGCGGTAGCCCGCCGCCACGGCCTCCCGGTACGCCGCGAGGACCCGCTCCCGTCCCGCGAAGGCGGAGACGAGCATCAGGAGGGTCGAGCGGGGGAGATGGAAGTTCGTCAGGAGGGCGTCCACGACGCGGAACGTCGCGCCGGGGACGAGGAAGAGATTCGTCTCGAAGGGACCCGGCACGACCTCTCCGTGCGCCGCGGCGGAGCCCTCGAGGGCCCGGACCGTCGTCGTCCCCACGGCGACGACGCGGCGCCCCCCGGCCTTGGCCGCGGCCACCGCGGCGGCCGTCCGCTCCGGGATCTCGCCGCGCTCGGGCTCCATCCGGTGGTCCTCGACACGCCCGGACGTGACCGGCTTGAACGTCCCGAGCCCGACGTGAAGCGTGACCCGCGTGGTCTCGACGCCGCGCCGCGCGACGGCCTCGAGCAGCGCCGGGGGGAAGGGGAGCCCGGCCG
>DAOMFB010000475.1:0-2480 GCA_035429585.1 Thermoanaerobaculia bacterium | reverse complement strand
GCCCGGATCCTTGAGGCCCTCGCGGCGGCGCTCGATCCGCATCTCGATGGCGCGCCGCGTGCGCTCGAGCTGCGAGAACGCGCTGAGGCGCACCTCCTCGGCCGCGTCCGCGAGCGCCGCCTTCAACCCCCCCGGCGCAGCCGGCGAGACGCCGGCGGCGGCCCTCCTCGTCCCCGCCGGCGAGCTGGACGAGCTCGCCCGCGCCCTCGAGGAGCTCGCCGTCACGCACGCCGCCGACTTCGCCTCCGGCTTCATCGAGGAGAGCCCGGCGAAGCTCCGGGGGCGGATCCTCGGGCACTTCGCGGCCGTGGCCGGCGCGGCCCCGTTTCCGCCGTCCCGCTGCAACGCGCCGTGGGTCTCCGCCGTCGTCGGCGTGGACGGCTCCGTCCGGCCCTGCTTCTTCCATCCCGCCTACGGCGCGCTCGGGGACGGGGAGGCGCTCGGGACGCTCCTCAACGCGCCGGCCGCGCGCGCGTTCCGCGCGTCGCTCGACGTGGCGACGGATCCCCTCTGCGTCCGGTGCGTCTGCCGGCTGAACCTCCGCGCGTCGCCGGCGCCGGGGGGCGAGGCCTCGCCATGAGCGCGCGGCGGAAGGTCGTCCTCTACAACCCGCGCGCCGTCTTCTGGACGATGCCGCTCGGCCTCCTCGCGGTCGGCTCGCACCTGCCGAAGGACCGGTACGAGGTCGTCGTCGTGGACGGGCGGCTCGAAGAGGATCCGGTCGCCGCCCTCCTCGAGAGGCTTCCCGGCGCCCTCGCCCTCGGCGTCTCGGTCCTGACGGGCGCTCCGATCCGCGACGCCCTCGCGGTCTCGCGGGCGGCGAAGGCGCGTTTTCCGGACCTCCCGGTCGTCTGGGGGGGATGGCACCCTTCCCTCTTCGGAACGGACTGCCTCGAGGAGCCGTCCGTCGACGCGACGGTCCAGGCGCAGGGAGAGGAGACCTTCGCCGAGATCCTCGGCCGGCTCGCAGACGGGGCCTCCCTCGTCGGCTGCGCCGGCTGCGCCTGCCGCGGCGAGGGCGGGACGCCCGTCCAGAACCCCGCGCGGACGTTCGCGCCCGTCCAGGGGTTCGCGCCGCACGACTACTCCCTCCTCCCGGTCGAGCGGTACTTCGAGAGGAAGGGAAAGCGGCAGCTCGACTACATCGCCTCGCAGGGGTGCCGGTTCCGCTGCGCCTTCTGCGCCGACCCGTGGGTCTACGGCCGGCAGTGGTCCGGCCTCTCCCCCGAGCGGCTCGGCGAGGAGCTTTCGCGGCTCCACCGGGAGCACCGGTTCGACGACGTGAACTTCCAGGACGAGACCTTCTTCACCTCGCTCTCCCGCGTCGACGCGATCGCCGGGGAGATCCTCCGCCGGGGGCTCCCGATCTCGTGGGCGGCCACGATGCGCGCAGACCAGGGGGCCCGGCTGACCGACGACGTGATGGCGCGGGCGCGGCGCTCGGGGCTGCGCCGCGTCCTCCTCGGCGTCGAAGCCGGCTCGCAGGAGATGCTCGACCGGATCCGGAAGGACATCCGCCTCGAGGAGGTCTTCGCGTCGGCCGAGAAGTGCCTCCGGCACGGCGTCCGGGTCCAGTTCCCGTTCATCGTCGCCTTTCCGGGCGAGAGCGACGAGAGCATCCGGACGAGCCTCCGCGTCGCCCGGAAGCTCCGGGCCATGAGCCCGCTCTTCGAGACGCCGATCTTCTACTTCAAGCCCTACCCGGGGACGCCCCTGACCGAGGAGGCCGTCCGGGAAGGCTACCGGCCGCCGCGGACGCTGGACGACTGGGCCCGGTTCGACGTCTACGACGCCGACAGCCCGTGGGTGACGCCCGAGCGGAAGCGCCTCGTGGAGCGGTTCAAGTACTACCAGCGCCTCGGGTACGGCGAGCCGAAGCCGTGGGCGGGGCCGTTCCGCGGGATCGCCCGGTGGCGGTGCGAGCGCGAGGCGTTCGCCTTCCCGGTCGAGAAGGCCGTCGGGGAGCTCCTCTTCCCCGCCCCCGCCCTCTCCTGAAGCGGGGAGCCTCCGGCTCAGAGGAGCTCGAGCCCGGGCTCCAGCGCCGCCGCCTCCGGGGCGAAGAGCCGGGCGTCGATCACCTTCGGGACGCCGTCCAGGCGCGCTCTCTGCGGCTCGGCCCCCGCGGCCTCGAGCCACGGAAGGAGCTCCGGCGCGGCCACGCGCGGCACCCCGCCGAGGACCACCGCGAGGAGGCCGCTCCGCGTCGTCTCGATCAGGGAAGCGGCGGGATCGCCGCCGCCATCCGGAACGACGACGAGATCCGCCGGCGAGCCGGGCTCCAGCCGGCCCGCGGCAGAAAGGCCGAGAACGCCCGCGGCGTCCCCGGTGACGAGCCGGAGGAGCGCCGACGGAGGGAGACCCGAGGCCTCGCGCGCCGCGCGCAGCTCCTCGAGGAGGTCCCTCGAGCCGCTCAGGCGCGAGCCGGTCCCCAGCGCGAGCCGGCCCGCCGCCAGCAGCCGTCCCGGAGGCGGCGTCGCGCC
>DAOMFB010000474.1:0-2488 GCA_035429585.1 Thermoanaerobaculia bacterium | reverse complement strand
CGGTCCGCCTCTTCATCTCGAACCCGCGCGAGGCCTGGAGCCGGACGCGCGAGTCGGGAGACCTCGGTCAGCCGATCCTCTTCGCCATCTGCGTCGGCTGGGTGGCGGCGGCCTTCAACCTCGTCTGGAGCATGATGTTCGGGCAGGCGTGGCTCCGCTTTGTCCCGCCGAACGTGCGGGACGTCGTCCGCCACAGCCTGGCGACCTCCGGGGGCATGATCGCCGCCCAGGTCATCCTCGCGCCGCTCTTCATCGTCATCGGCCTCTTCATCGGGGCGGCGATCATCCACCTCTGCATCCTGGTGGTGGGGGGCCTCTCGAACTCGAAGGCCGGCTTCGAAGGGACGGTCCGCATCCTCGGCTACTCGTGGGTGGCCCAGCTGGCGCAGATCATTCCGGTCTTCGGCGGCCTGATCGCGGCGATCTGGGCGCTCGTCCTCAACGTGATGGGGATCGAGCGGATCCACCGGACCACGCAGGGGAAGGCGATCGCGGCCGTCCTGATCCCGGTCATCCTCTGCTGCGGGTGCGTCCTCCTGGCGCTCGTCATCGGAGGCGCCGCGCTCCTGAGCGCCTTCGGCAAGATGCGCTGAGGAAGGAGGCCCGCGGGATGGCCGTCGCGCGCGAGCGGCAGCTCGGGCTCTTCTGGGGCGCTGCGGCGCTCGGGCTGCTCGTCCTGTCGCCGGCGGCGCGGCTCGTCGCCCCCGGCCTCCCCCCGTGCTTCTTCCATTCCGTCACCGGCCTGCCCTGTCCCACCTGCGGCGGGACGCGCGCGGCGCTCGCGCTCCTCGAGGGCGACGTCGCCCTCGCCCTCCACCTGAACCCGCTCGTGACGGCCGCCCTCGCCCTGCTCGTCGGGGGCGGCCTCCTCGCGGGCCTCGTCGCCCTCGCGGGGCGGGGCGTGAAGGAGCCCGCGCGCCTCCCCGGCTGGACGCGGGCGGCCGTCGTGCTCCTCCTCGCGGCGAATTGGCTCTGGCTGATCGTCGACGGGCGCTGAGCGGCGGGACGGGAAGGGGAGCGCCGTGCAACCCGAGGTCGTCGAGGCGGTCGGCGCGCTCCGGGAGAAGGGGATCCTCGGGGATCCCCCCGCGTCGCACCTCCTCCGCGCGGCCCGGGGCGAGCTCGTCACGGTCCGCCTGGAGATCCGGGCGCTCCTCTACCTCGGCGTCCTCCTCGTGACGACGGGGATCGGCCTCTTCCTGAAGGAGAACCACGACCGGATCGGCCCGGCGGCGATCGCCTCGGGGCTCGGCCTCGCGGCGGCGGGCTGCTTCCTCTTCGTGGTCCGGCGGGCGGCTCCCTTCGCGTGGGGGCGGGCGCCCGACCCGGGCGTGGCGTTCGACTACGTTCTCCTGCTCGGCCTCCTCCTCGTGGCCTCCGACCTCGCCTACGTCGAGGTCCAGTTCCGCCTCTTCGGGCCGCATTGGCCGTACCATCTTCTCCTCGTCTCGTTCCTCTGCCTCGTGGCGGCGTTCCGGTGGGATTCGGCCGTGGCGCTGGGCCTCGCCCTCACGTCGTTCGCCGCGTGGCGCGGCGTCTCGGTGAACATCCTCCGGGGCGTCCTCGGCCCGGGACGTCCCGAGGAGACGCGGTGGAACGCCGTCGTCTGCGGTCTCGTCTTCGTGGCGCTGGGCCTCGCGCTCGTCCGGGCGGGGAGGAAACCCCACTTCGAGGAGGTCTGGCTCAATTTCGGCCTTCTGCTCCTCCTGGGCGGGCTGCTCTCCGGGGCCTTCGGGGAGCGGTCCCTCTGGGGGGCCTGGCTCGCGGCCCTGGCGGTCGTCTCGGCCGTCGTCGTCTGGCGGGCGTTCCGGGCGGGGAAGACGCTCTACTTCGCTGAGGGCGTCGTCGCCGCCTGGCTCGGAGCGCTGCGACTTCTCTTCGAGATGTTCCGGGAGCTTCCCCTCGGGTCGGCCTTCGCCCTCGTCGTCGCGGCGTCGGCCGCCGGCGTCCTCGCGCTCATCGTCGCCGCCCACCGCCGGATGAAGGCGACATGAGAGCGGAGACGGCTTCCCTCGAGCGGGCGGCCGCCGTCCGCGCGGCGGCGCGGGGCTGGAGAACGGCGGGGACGATCGACCAACCGACGGAGGAGGCGATCGGGACGGAGTTCCCGGACCCGCGGGTCCGGCCGTCGCCGGTCTGGCGCGTCCTGACGTTCCTGTTCGTGACGGTCCTCGTCCTCGGGGTCTTCGGCGCCTTCTCCCTGAGCGGCCTCCGCGGCCTCGCGGGGCTGGCCTTCCTCTGCCTCGCCGCCGGCGCCGCGCTGGTCGTGGCGACCGAGGTGCAGGAGCAGACCCCGTCGCTCGCCCGGCGCGGCGGGGCGGGGGCGACCGCCTTCTGGGCCGGGCTCTACCTGACGTCGGCCGCGGCGCTCTTCTTCGGGGAGGTCCTCCACCTTCGCGGGGAGATCGGCTTCGAGATCGTCGTCGCCATCTCCGTTCTCGTCTGGGGAGCCGCTTCGTGGCGCTGGGGGACCGCGATCTTCGCCCTC
>DAOMFB010000473.1:0-2512 GCA_035429585.1 Thermoanaerobaculia bacterium | reverse complement strand
CGCGAGGTTCCGGGCCATTCCCTGCCCCATGGTGCCGAGGCCGACGAAGGCGACGCGGAGAGAGGACGGGTTCGCGCTCATGACGCGGGGAGTCTTTCGCGGGGCGCCGGCCGGGTCAATCGCGACACTGCCCGGAACTTGAGCTAACATTTCGTCGTGCAACCCGGGAACGGGCGCGGACTTGCGGCGGCAGCGTCCGGGGTGTTCCTTCTCGTCGCCGCTTCCTACGTTCCGCTGGCACGGCTGCTCCGGTACGCGACGGTCGGCGGATCGGAGCGGGGCGCGGCTCTCCTCGCCGTCGTTCCGGCAGCGCTCGTGGCGACGCTCCTGTACGAGCGGGCCGTTCGCGGTGCCCTCTACGGTGCGCTCGGGAAGCGGCTCCCGACCGGGGCGGCGGCTCCCCTCGTGGCGCTCCTCGGGGCGGTCCTCCCCGCGTTCCTCCGTCTGGAGCTCCTCCCGCGCAGCACGGCCTCCATCAAGGTGCTCGCCGGCCACGCGTTTCTCGTGGAGGCGGGGCTCGGCCTCGCCCTCTGCCTGATCGCCCTCGCGGCGGGCAGCGCCCTTCCCGGCGCCGTCGGCTACGGGCTCCTCTGGGTCCTCCGTTTCGGCGTCGGCCTCACGTTCGTCGGCGGGGTCGTCCCGCTGATGGAGCTGGCGGCCGCCTGGGTCGCGCCGCTCGCGGTCGCGGTCGTCCTCGCGCGGCCGCTCGAGCCGTTCCGCGAGGAGCTGCTCTGATGAAGCTGCAGCTGGTCCAGATGGAGCTCTTCGAGGAGCCGGCCCTCCCGGAGGAGGTCCTCCGCCTGGAGGAGCGCGCGCTCCAGCGCGTCTACGACGAGATCGCCGCGCAGCAGGGCCTGCCGCCGGCGCGCATCCTGCTGACGTCGCGCCGGGCGACCGGCGGCGTCATCACGTACGGCCCGCCCCACGTCATCCGGATCTCCAGCCACATGTCGGCCGAGGATCGCCTGCAGACGCTTCTCCACGAGACGGCGCACGCCATCTGCCACACGCGCTGGGGCGCCGAGGAGGGCCACTCGGGCCGGTTCTGGGCGGTGGCGCGGCGGCTCGGCGTGAGGCGGAAGGCGGCGCCGGAGACGGACCGCCTCCGCGCCGTGCGCGAGGCCAACGCCCGCTACGCCTACCGCTGCCCCGGCTGCTCGCACGAGTGGACGCGCCGGCGGCCCTTCGGACGGGCGCGCCTCTGCGCCGCCTGCGAGCGCGCCGGCCGCCCCGCCTGGCTGGTCCTCGTCCGCCGGCCGAAGCGCCGGCGGCGGTGAGCCGCGAGCGGATGTCGTATCGTCGCGCCGTGAAAAGGGGGATGCCGGGATGAAGAAGCTCGTGATGCTCGTCTCCGCGGCCGCGCTCGCCCTGTCGGCGGCGCCGGCGCCGGCCGCGGACGCTCCGAAGCCGTCGGCGAAGGCCGCCGCGTGCGAGGGGGCGAAGGTCTCCGACGTGACGGCGACCGGCGCGTTCCTCTGCGCGCACTGCAACCTCCACGTCGCCGAGAAGTGCGCGCCGATGTTCCAGGCCGAGGGAAAGAAGGACGTCGTCAGGATCTGCCCCGCCTCGAAGGACGCCGACAAGCTGACGACGGTCGGCAAGTACGGCAAGGAGAAGGTGGAGGTGAAGGGGGTCCTTCGGAAGACGGCCGGCGGCGAGGAGCAGCTCGAGGTCGTCTCGTACCGGGTCCTCCCGAAGGCCTGACGCCGCCGGCGCCCGGCGTAGACTCGGCGCCATGAGACGCACGCTCGCGGCCGCCGCGGCCCTCGCGCTCTTCGCGTCCGTGGGGGCCCTTCCGCTCCGGGCCGCCGGAAAGCCGTCCCTCAACGTCTACTTCCAGAAGACCCTCACCGACACGGCCTACCAGAAGAAGGTCTTCGACAAGGTGGCGAAGGCGTGGCAAATGCCCGCCGCGCTTCCCGCCGTCGGAAAGAAGGCCGTCGTCCAGGCCGTGATCTCGAAGGAGGGGAAGCTCGCCTCGGCGATGGTCTCGATGGCGTCGGGCTCGACGGCGTGGGACGACGCGGCCCTCGCCGCCGTGAAGTCCGCGGCCCCCTTCGAGGCGCTGCCCGCAGACGACGCGTACCGCTCGGTGGAGGTCCACTTACACTTCGCGCTCGCCCCTTAGGGCGCCGCCGGGTGTCCACGAGCCGGACGCCGGCGCGCTTCGCGCCCCACCTCGCCCTCGTGGCCCTTCTCGGCGTCGCCTGGATCGGCCGCGCCGTCAACTCGTCGGACGGCGCGGAGATCGTCTCGGAAACGCTCCGCCTCTTCGTCCAGGGGCGGTTCGAGGCGGCGACGCTGCCCGCGCCGGCGACGGCGGATCCGTTCGAGCAGGCGCGCCGGCCCCCGGCCTTCCACTCGCGGTACGGCCTCTTCCCCTCGCTCGTCCCGGTCCCGTTCACGGCCGCGGCGTGGCCGCTCCGCGGCCGGATCGGGGCGCGCGGCCTCGACGCGGCGAGCGCCCTGACGTTGGCGTCGGGCGTCGCCCTCGCGGCGCTCGCCTTCGTCC
>DAOMFB010000472.1:0-2516 GCA_035429585.1 Thermoanaerobaculia bacterium | reverse complement strand
CGTCGCGAGGGCGTCCGGCAGGCGGAGGAACCCCGCCTCGTCCGACGAGAGGAAGATGACGTCCTCGCCGAGCCGCGACAGGTGGACGAGGAGGAGCGCCGCGGCGAAGAGGTACTCCGCCGCCGCGTCCCGGTCCGAGACCGCGTCGAGCGAGTTGGCCGAGGGGCGGTCGAAGCCGAGCCGCCTCGCGAGCGCCTCGCGGTCGACCGGCACGGGCGTCCCGGAGAGGGCGCCCGAGCCGAGCGGGCACTCGTTGGCGCGCGCGCGGGCCGCCGCGAGCCGGCCGGCGTCGCGGAGGAGCATCTCGGCGTAGGCGAGCGCCCAGTGGCCGAACGTGACCGGCTCGGCCCGTTTCAGGTGGGTGTAGCCGGGGAGGGGCGTCGCCGCCTCGGCGCGGGCGCGCCCCGCGAGGGCGGCGGCCAGGTCGAGGACGAGGGCGTGCGCCTCGTCGAACGCCCCGCGGAGCCAGAGGCGAAGGTCGGTCGCCACCTGGTCGTTCCGCGAGCGCCCCGTGTGGAGCTTCCCCGCGAGCGGGCCGAGCCGCTTTTGGAGCGTCGCCTCGACGAAGGAGTGGACGTCCTCCTCGGAGGATCCGTCCGGGATCCCGGCCTCGCCGGCCGCGCCGATCGCCCGGAGCCCCTTCACGAGCCGCGCGGCCTCGCGCCGCGTCAGGACCTTCGCGCGGGCGAGCGCCTCGGCCCACGCGATCGAGCCCGCCACGTCTTCGGCGAGAAGCACGCGGTCGAAGCCGAACGAGTCGTTCAGCTTCCGGAGCGCCGCCGCGGGCGGCTCGGAGAACCGCCCGCCCCAGAGCGTCGCCCCCGCGGGGCCCTTCCTCAACCCTCGCCCCCGACGACCGCCGGGTAGGGGGTGCCGCCCTTGGTGAGCCGGTCGCGCCCCTTCGTCGGAAGCCCGAAGAGGCGGATGAAGCCCTCGGAGTCCTTCGGCGTGAAGCCCGTCATGTCGAACGACGCGAGGGACGTCGAGTAGAGCGCGTAGGGAGAGGTCCGCCCCACGACGAGGCAGCTCCCCTTGTAGAGCTTGAGCGTCACGCTCCCGGTCACCGTGCGCATCAGCTGCTTCATGAAGGCGTCGAGGGCCTCGCGGAGCGGCGAGAACCACTGCCCGAAGTAGACGAGCTCGGCGTAGCGGGAGCCGAGGCGCTCCTTCTCGTGGGAGGAGTCGCGGTCGAGCGTGAGCGACTCGAGGGCCCGGAGCGCGGCGACGAGGATCGTCCCGCCCGGCGTCTCGTAGACCCCGCGCGACTTGATCCCGATGAGCCGGTTCTCGACGAGGTCCACCCGCCCGACGCCGTTCCGGCCGCCGATCTCGTTCAGCGCCTCGATCAGCGCCACCGGGGCGAGCGCCTTGCCGTTGACCGAGACGGGGATCCCCTGCTCGAAGCCGACCGTCACCCGCTCGGGGGCCGCCGGCGCCTTCTCCGGGTCGACCGTCAGCTTGAACATCGAGGCCTCGGGCTCGAAGCCCGGCTCCTCGAGCGGCCCGCCCTCGTGCGAGAGGTGCCAGAGGTTCCGGTCCCGCGAGTAGGGCTCCTTCCGGGTGGCCGTGACGGGGATCCCCCGCGCCGCCGCGTAGTCGATCGCGTCCTCGCGGGAGCGGATCTCCCACTCGCGCCAGGGCGCGATGATCGCGAGCTCGGGCGCGAGCGCCATGTAGGTCAGCTCGAAGCGGACCTGGTCGTTCCCCTTCCCCGTGCAGCCGTGCGAGAGCCCGTCGCACCCCGTGGCGAGCGCGACCTCGACCTGCTTGCGCGCGATGAGCGGCCGGGCGGTGGCCGTGCCGAGGAGGTAGTCGTGCTCGTAGACGGCGCCGGCCTTGAGGACCGGGAAGATGTAGTCCGACGCGAACTCCGCCCGGGCGTCGATCAGGTGGAAGTCGCAGGCCCCGGTCTTCCGGGCCTTTTCCGCGAGGCCGTCGGTCTCCTCCTTCTGCCCGACGTCGACGGCCACCGCCACGACCTCGCAGCCGTAGTTCTCCTTCAGCCAGGGGATGATGATCGAGGTGTCGAGCCCGCCCGAGTAGGCGAGGGCGACCTTCTTCACCTTCGGCTTGATCGTGCTCACGCGTTCGTCTCCTTCAGGATGTCGTCGAGCGTCCCGAGAAAGGCGCGGAGCGCCGCCTTCGGAACGACGTAGGGCGGAAGGAGCCGGAGCACCTTCGACCGCGCCGTCCCGACGACGAAGCCCCTCTCGAGGAGCTTCTTCTGGACGGGGGACGCCTCGCGGTCGAGCTCGATCCCCCAGATGAGGCCCCGCCCGCGGACGTCGGCGATCGCGGGCTGCTTCTTCTTCAGGCGGCGGGCCGCCTTCCCGAACCAGGCCCCGAGGTCGGCCACGCGGGCGAGAAGGCCGCCGGTCTCGATCTCGTCGAGGACCTCGAGGCCGAGGCGGCAGGCGACGGGATTCCCCCCGAACGTCGTCCCGTGCATCCCCGGACGGAGAAGCCCGTCGAGGGCCGGCCCGCAGAGGACCGCGCCGAGCGGCAGGCCCCCCCCG
>DAOMFB010000471.1:0-2523 GCA_035429585.1 Thermoanaerobaculia bacterium | reverse complement strand
GGACGCGGACGGGAACGCTCTACGTCGAGGCCCCCGGGACGAAGGGGAAGCTCAAGGTCGTCGGCGTGAAGACCCTCCTGACCGACGGCAACTTCACGGCGATCGATTCCTCCGACCTCAAGGAAGGGGACGAGATCGTCGTCGGCCTCGCGACGGCGAAGGCCGGAACCGTCGGCGGCGCCTCGGGTGGCGGGCCGGGCGGCGGCCGGCGTCCGTTCTGACGCACGGGAGAAGCGAGTGAGCCGTCCCGTCATCGAAATCCGGAACCTGACCCGCGTCTACGAGATGGGGGAGTCCGAGGTCCGCGCCCTCGACGGCGTCTCGATCTCCGTCGAACCGGGCGAGTTCGTCGCCATCATGGGTCCGTCCGGCTCGGGAAAGTCGACCTTCATGAACATCGTCGGCTGCCTCGACCGGCCGACGGCGGGCCAGTACTCCCTCGACGGGGTGGACGTCTCCGGCCTCGACCGCGACGCGCGCGCCGAGATCCGGAACGACAAGATCGGCTTCGTCTTCCAGAACTTCAACCTCCTGTCGCGGACGAACGCCCTCGAGAACGTGGAGCTGCCGCTCCTCTACTCGAGGAAGTCGAAGCTGACCGACGCCGACGCCCGGGCGCGCGCCCTCGCCTGCCTCCAGCGCGTCGGCCTCGAGGACCGCTGGGACCACACGTCGGCCCAGCTCTCGGGCGGCCAGCAGCAGCGCGTCGCGATCGCGCGGAGCCTCGTGAACGACCCCGCGATCCTCCTCGCGGACGAGCCGACGGGGAACCTCGACTCGAGGACGTCGGTCGAGGTCATGGCGATCTTCCAGGAGCTGAACGAGGAGGGGAAGACGATCGTCCTGATCACCCACGAGCACGACATCTCGGAGCACGCGAAGAGGGTCGTGACGTTCCGCGACGGGAAGATCCTGAGCGACGTTCCGGTGGAGATCCGGCGCCACGCCGAGCGGCCGGCCGGGAGGAAGGCGTCATGACGAAGACGGGGAACATCCTGAAGGTCGCCTTCCGTGCGCTCGGCCGCAACAAGCTCCGCTCGCTCCTGACGGCGCTCGGCATCATCATCGGCGTCGCCTGCGTCGTCGCGACGATCGGGATCGGCGAGGGAGCGCGCCTCCAGGCCGAGAACAACCTGCGCTCCCTCGGGACGAACTTCCTCATGGTCTTTCCCGGCACCATGACCTCCGGCGGCGCCCGGATGGGGATGGGGACCAGCTCGAAGCTTTCCGAGGACGACGTCGAGGCGATCCGACGGGAGGTCGGCTCGGTCGCCTACGTCTCCGCGGCGATCCGGACGGCGGCCCAGACGATCTACGGGAACCAGAACTGGTCCACGTCGATCCAGGGGGGCGAGGTGGACTGGCCCCTCATCCGGTCGTGGAACCTCTCGCAGGGCCAGTTCTTCACCGACGCGGACAACAGGGCGGCGGCGAAGGTCTGCGTCCTCGGCCAGACGGTCGCGACGAATCTCTTCGGCAGCGAGGACCCGATCGGCAAGACGATCCGGATCAAGAACATCCCGTTCAAGGTCGTGGGCGTCCTCGAGTCGAAGGGGGGCTCCACGATGGGGCAGGACCAGGACGACGTCATCATCGCGCCGTACCAGACGGTCCGGAAGAAGATCATGGGGACGACGGCCGTCGGGTCGATCCTGGCCTCCGCCGCGTCGAACGACATGGTGCCGCGGGCCCAGGAGGAGATCACGGCGCTCCTCCGGCAGCGGCACAAGATCAACCGCGGGCAGGACGACGACTTCATGATCCGGTCGCAGACCGAGATGCTCCAGCAGGCCGAGGAGCAGAGCCGGACGATGAGCGCCCTCCTCTGGTCGATCGCGGGGGTCTCGCTCCTGGTCGGCGGGATCGGGATCATGAACATCATGCTCGTCTCCGTCACGGAGCGGACGCGGGAGATCGGCGTGCGGATGGCGATCGGGGCCAAGGGAAGCGACATCCGGGCCCAGTTCCTCGTCGAGGCCGTCGTCCTCGCGATCGCCGGGGGCGCCCTCGGCATCGCCGTCGGGATCGGGATCCAGAAGCTGGTCGCCCGCTTCGCCGGGTGGCCCGTCAGCGTCGAGGCGAGCGCGATCTCGCTCGCGTTCGTCTTCTCGGCGCTCGTCGGGATCACCTTCGGCTTCTACCCCGCGCTGAAAGCCTCCCGCCTGGATCCGATCGAAGCCCTGCGGTACGAGTAGCCGCCCGTCACGCTAAGCTCGGGTCCGGTGAACGCCGAGCTGCCGTCCCGACCGGCTTCCCGGGTCTCCGGGGAGTACCCGCCCGCGGCGCGGCTGCCGTGGTGGAGCCCGCGAAGATCCCTCGCGGCGCGATTCCTCTGGATGCTCCTTCCCCTCGCGCTCGTCCCGATCTCGCTCTACTGGATCGTCGCCGACCGCGAGGAGTCGAGGTCCGAGCAAGAGGTCGTCCGGATCCTTCTCCAGCAGGCGAACGAGGGGGAGCGGGCCAGCCTCTCGGCGGCGGCGGACGCCCGGGTGCGCGAGCTCGGCGCGCTGGCGGCACGGCTCG
>DAOMFB010000470.1:0-2528 GCA_035429585.1 Thermoanaerobaculia bacterium | reverse complement strand
GTTCGTCTTCAACGTGGTCCCGTTCGTCGGCCTCCTCTCGAACCCGGTGGTGGTCCCGCTCTCGATCGTCTTCCTCTACGCGGCGCTCCTCCTCGCGCCCCTCCTCCTCGTCTCGCCGCTCGCGGCGGCCGTGGCCGTGGCGCCGCTCCGGCTGCTGGCCGACGCCATGGTCGGGCTGCTGCCGGGCCTCGACGGACTCTCGGCGATCCGCGTCGTCCCGACGCCGCCGTTCCTCCTCGCGGCCGGGATCGCGCTCCTTCTCCTCGCGGCCGGGACGCTCCGGCCGGCGCTTCTGCGGCGCCTCGCGCTCGCCTCGGCGCTCGCGGCCATGCTCTTCGTCCTCTTCCGGCGGACGGGGGCGGCGGAGCCGGGGACCGCGCGGCTGGAGGCCCTCGACGTCGGACAGGGGGACGCGTGGCTCCTCGTCTCTCCGGCGGGGCGGGTCCTCGTGGACGGCGGCGGGAGCTGGGACCCGGCCTACGAGGCGGGGCGGCTCCGTCTCCTGCCGAAGCTCTGCGACCGCGGGGCCGTGGCGCTCGACGCCGTCGTCCTGACGCACCCCCACCCGGACCACGCCCGCGGGCTCCTCGCCGTCCTCGCGCTCCTCCCGGTCGGCGAGGTCGTCCTCCCCGCGTCGGCGCCGCGGAACGAGGTGCTCGACGAGTTCCTCGAGTCGGCCCGCCGGCGCGGCCTGCCGCTCCGCCGGCTCGCGGCGGGCGACCGCTTCGCGGCGGCCGGCTTCGCGTTCGACGTCCTCCATCCGGCCGGACACGCCTACGTCCGGGCGCCGGAGAACAACGGGTCGCTCGTCCTCAGGACGTCGCTCGGGGGGCGGACGCTCCTCCTGACGGGCGACGTCGAGGCCCCGGCCGAGCGGGACCTCCTGGAGGGGGGACGGCCCCTCTCGGCGGACATCCTGAAGGTCGCTCACCACGGGAGCGCGACCTCCACGACGCCGGAGCTCGTCCGGGCGGTCTCGCCGCGGGTGGCCCTCGTCGGCGTCGGACGCCACAACCGGTTCGGGCACCCGTCGGCGGACGTCGTCGCGCGGCTCCGGGCGGCGCGCGTCCGGACGCTCCGAACCGACCGGGACGGCGAGGTCACCCTCCTCGTCCGCCGCGGGACGATCTTCCCCGTGTTCCCGGAGGCGATCCCGGGGGCGCGGCCGTGAGCCGGCCCGCGGGCGTCCTCGCCCTCCTCGGCCCGACCGCGACGGGGAAGTCGGACCTGGCCGTCGCGGTGGCTGAGCGTCTGGGCGGCGAGGTGATCTCCGCGGACGCCTTCGCCGTCCACCGGGGCTTCGACGCCGGGACGGCCAAGCCGTCGCCCGGCCAGCGGTCCCGCGTGCCGCACCACCTCGTGGACGTGCGCGACCCGACGGAGCCGTGGAGCGCCGGCGATTTCGCCGCCGAGGCCCGCCGGCTCGCCCGCGGGATCCTCGCGCGGGGACGCCTCCCGGTCCTGTGCGGCGGCACCGGCTTCTACGTCCGGACGTTCTTCGAGGGGCTCTTCGAGGGGCCCCGCCGCGACGACGCGCTGAGGTCGGCCCTGGGGCGCCTCGCCGCGCGCCGCGGCGCGCCGCACCTCCGGAGGATCCTCGCGATCCTCGACCCGGCCGCGGCCGACCGCGTCCTTCCGAACGACGCGTCGCGGGCGATCCGCCTTCTCGAGATCGCGCTCGTCACCGGGCGGCGCCCGACCGAGCTCTTCCTCGAGCGGCCCGGAGAGCGCTGGGACGGGCCGTCCGTGCGCGTCCTCCTCACGTTGCCGCGCCCCGGGCTGTATGGAAGAATCGAGCGAAGGTTCAGAGAGTCGATTGAGCCCCGCCTTCCCGCCGAGGTCCGCGGCCTTCTCGCCGCGGGCGTGCCCGCCGAAGCGCCCGCCTTCTCGGCGATCGGATACCGCGAGACGGCCGAGCTCGTCTCCGGGCGGATCGGGGAGGCCGAGTGGAGGGAGCGGATCCTGAGAGAGACCCGTCGGTTCGCCAAGCGCCAGGAGACGTGGTTCCGGCACGAGGCCGGCCTGGTGAGGGTCGAGGCCGACCGTGAAGACCTTCCCGATCTCGTCGTCGCGCTCGCGCGACCTCTTTTTTCTCTTTCCCTCTGAAAGGGGTCCGGGATGAACGTCAAGCCTCCCATCAACGTCCAGGACGGGTTCTTCTACCAGCTCCGGAAGGACAACACCCCCGTGGAAGTGACCCTTCTCTCCGAGAAGAAGCGGATCGGGCGGATCCGCCGGTTCGACAAGTACGCCGTGGTGCTCGAGGTCGACGGCCGCGAGGAGATGATCTACAAGCACGCCATCGCGTCGGTCGCGATCCTCGGCGGGGGCGCCGCGGTGCCCGCGGCCGCTCCGGTTCCCCGGCCCCCCGCTTGAGCGCCGTTCGCCGCCGCGGGGCGGCGGCGGCCCTCTTCGGAGGGGCGCTTCTCCTCGCGGCCTGCGCGACCGTCCCGCCCCCCCCGGCGGCGCCGCTGGACGGCCCGTTCGCCCTCCGGGATCCGGCGGTCCCGCTCAAGCCGGGGTCCCGC
>DAOMFB010000469.1:0-2534 GCA_035429585.1 Thermoanaerobaculia bacterium | reverse complement strand
TGCCCTGCCCCGCGCCCTGCGGCGCGCCCGAGCCGGCCGCGGCGCGCTTCTCCCGCTCCTGGCGCTCGCGCTGCGCGCGCCGCCGGGCCTCCTCTTCCTGCTTCCGGCGCTGCCGCTCCCGCTCGCGGCGCTCCTCCTCCGCGCGGCGGGCGGCGAGGAGCGCCTCGTTCTTCTTCTGCCACTCGGCCTCGAGGGCGTCGGCCTCGGCCTGCTCCTCGTCGGTGAGGAGGTCGCGGACGCCGACGAGGATCTCCGGCCGGAGGGCGCGCGAGCGGATCAGCTCCACCATCCGCGCGCGGACGGGGGCGTGACGGTCCTCGGCGATGGCCGGGACCCGCTCGGCGTCGGCGAGGACCATCCGGGTGAAGGCGACGCGGACCGTCGCGCCCGTCGCCGCGTTCTCGAGCGACAGGACGTAGAGGTCGGGCTCGTGCTCGAGGCCGTGCTCCCGGAGGACGAACCCGGGGAGCGCCTCCTCGGCGAGCGCGGTCAGGAGCTCGAGGTGGCGGTCGCCGAGCTCCTGCGTCTGGTCGAGCGACACGACGCGGTCGCGGAATACTCTCGTCCGGCCTTCCATCGCGGCCGAGTGTACCAACGGCCCCTCGGGCCGCCCGCGTCATCCCGGGCCGCGGCGCGCGAGGAGAAACGCCTTCAGGTACTCCCCCTCGGGGCAGTCCACGGAGACGGGGTGGTCCGGCCCGGCGCCCCGCTTCTCGAGGATGCGCGCCGGGACGCCCGCGTCGAGCGCCGCCGCGAAGAGCACCTTCTGGAAGAGGTCGGCCTCCACGGGCCCCGAGCAGGAGCAGGCCAGGAGGAGCCCGCCCGGCGCGAGGAGCTTCAGCGCGAGGCGGTTCACGTCCTTGTAGCCGCGACAGGCGCGCTCCACATCGCCGCGCCGCTTGGCAAAGGCGGGCGGGTCGGTCACGATCAGGTCCCACGCCTCGCCGGCCGCCACCCGCGCGCGGAGGTCCTCGAAGACGTCGGCGGCCACGAAGTCGGCGCCCGCCTGCCCGTTCCGCGCGTGGTGCTCGCGGGCCAGCTCGAGCGCCGGGGCCGAGGCGTCCACGTGCGTCACGGAGACCGCCCCGCCCGCGAGCGCCGCCACGCCGAAGGCCCCCGAGTAGGAGAAGAGATTCAGGACCCGGCGCCCCGCCGCGTGCCGCCGGACGAGGTCGCGGTTCTCGCGCTGGTCGAGGAAGAACCCGGTCTTCTGCCCCCCGGCGAGGTCGGCCAGGAACGACAGCCCCCGCTCCCGGAACGGCGCCCGCGGGGGGGACGCCTCTCCCGCGAGGCGCTCGTCCTCCGTCGGGAGCCCCTCCGCGGCGCGCGACGGGAGGTCGTTCCGCTGGAGGATGGTCGCGCCGGGGAAGCGGGAGCGGAGCGCCGGCAGCCACAGCGGCCGGGCGCGCTCGGTCCCCTCCGTCGTCGACTGGACGGACAGGACGCCGGCGTAGCGGTCCACGACGAGGCCCGGGAGGAAGTCCCCCTCGGCGTTCACCACGCGGTAGCCGTCGGTCTCCGGCGGGACCACCTTCGTGCGGAGCGACATCGCGTCGTCGAGCCGCCGGAGGGCCAGCGCCGCGTCCACCGGCTCGTCGGCGAAGGTCCACCAGCGGGCGACGAGCGGGGAGCGCGGCGAGGCGAACCCGCGGGCCAGGAATGTCCCGTCGGCGGCGCGCGCCTCGACGAGTCCGTCGGGGCCGCCCCCCGCCTCCCGCGCGACCGCCCCGGCGAAAAGCCAGGGATGGCGCCGGCGCGTCGCCGCGTCGCGTCCCGGCTTCAGGGAGAGCGTCCGCACGACCTTATACTAGCGGGCGGATCCCCATTCCCGGCGGCCCGCGAAACCGGTTACGGAGAGAGCGTTGACGGACGAGACGCAGAGAGCCGACCAGATCATCGAGACCGTCCAGGACCCGATGATCCTCGTGAAGCTGGGAATCCAGGCGGCGAAGGAGGAGCGCTGGAGCGACGGCGCCTCGATCCTCGCCGCGGCGTACGAGCGCCTGACGAAGCGGACCGAGATCAAGAGCATGGAGGCGATCGCGCCGGGCTCCACCGCGTCGCTCAAGGACGTCGTTCCCGGCAACGCCCTCTCCTACTACGGCCTCTGCCTCGCGCACTCGCAGGGGAACTACCAGGAAGGGGCGAAGTTCATCCACATCGCCATCCACAACGAGCCGATGGTGGGCGAGCACTACCTCGTCCTCGCGAAGCTCTGGAGGCACGTGAGGAACCGGCGGAAGATGGTCGACGCCATCCAGAGGGGGTTCGAGGCCTCGCCGCGCTACCTGCCCCTCCGCAAGCTCGCGCAGGAGGTGGGCCTCCGGAAGGACCCGGTCCTCCCCTTCCTCTCGCGGGACAACACGCTCAACCAGACGCTCGGCCGCCTCCGCTCGAAGATGGAGCGAAAACGCCTCGAGCGGGAGATCGCCCTCGAGGAGGAGCGGATCGCCGCCCTCGGCCCGAAGGGGCGCCGCCCCTCCACGGCCGGGCGGCCCGCCCCCGCCGGCCGGTCCGCCTCCGGCGTCCGCCCG
>DAOMFB010000468.1:0-2535 GCA_035429585.1 Thermoanaerobaculia bacterium | reverse complement strand
GCGCGTCGTGGTCGGGCTGGAGGTCGGGGCGGGGGAGCGCGCGGCGCCAGTGGACCGCCGCGGCGCCGGGGCCGAGGGCGGCGATGGAGACGGACAGGACGAGGAACGTCGTCTGGGTGTAGACGAGGACGGAGGAGACCCGGGTCAGGGCGATCTGGTAGGCCGCGAGGGCGAGGGACGTGAGGCCGAGCGTCCGGCGGACCGCGCGGACCGGCACGGCGCCGGCCGCCGGCCCGGCGTCGTCGGGGCGCCGGTCGTCCGTCACGTCAGGGGAGGGGGTAGATGCCGGACGGCTTGCGGCCGGGTCCGGCGGCGGACGGCACCTCCGTCCGGTTTTCCCGCGCCCGGCGGATCGCCTCCGTCAGGGGCTCGGCCTCGTCGCGGGCCGACCCGCCGACGGTGAACGGCGGGAGCGTCTCGCGCGTGGCCGCGAAGACGAGGCGCTCGATGACGTTCGCGACGGCGTTGCCGTCGGCGTCGCGCAGGAGGAGGAGGAACTCGTTCGAGTGCATCCTCACGAGGGTCGTCTCGGCGCGCGACTGGCGCATCAGGAAGCGGCTGATCCGGTTCGCCACGGGGTCGGGCGAGCCGTCCTCCGGCAGGGCGCCTTCCGCCTGCGCCCGGTCCACCTCGACGACGACGCAGCCGCGCGGCGGCTCCTCGCGGGCCGCCTGCGCCAGGTAGCGGCGGTTGTAGCAACCCGTGATCGGGTCGCGAAGGGCCTGCTCGTCGAGGGCCGCCTCCAGCTCCTTCCGGTCGGTCACGTCCGTCAGGATCCCGTGGTAATAGACGTCGCCCGACTCGGGGTCGACGCGCGTCCAGGCCGTGTCGAGGACGACGCGGATCTCCCCGTCGCGGCGCCGGACCTTCAGCTCGAAATCGACGACCGAGCCGAGGCTGTCGAGGCTCGCCTTCCACCGCTCCCGCTGGGCGGGCTCGGCCAGCCAGTCGCCCGCGTTCGAGGCCCGCAGCTCCTCGAGCGTCCGGGCGCCGAGGATCGCGAGGAACGGGGGTTTCGCCTCTAGGATCTCCCCCCCGGCCGTCGAAACTTAGCCCCCTTCCCGGAGCCGCTCGAGGACGCGGCGTGCGGTTCCCGCGTCGTCGAGACGCCGAAGGCCGTCGAGCATCGGGCCCGATCGTAACGCAGAGGCGCTCAGCGCGAGAGCGTTCCGGCCAGCTCCAGGGAGCGCCGGAGCACGTCGTTCCACGGGAAGAGCGCGCCGGGATCGTTCTTCCGGTCGGGCGCGACGTGCTCGTGGCCGACGATCCACGGCGTCTGAAGACCGTACCGGGCCGTCAGGACCCCGACGAGCCGGACGACGGTCTCGATCTGCGCCGGCGTGAACGGCTCCCGGTTTCCGTCGCCCGTGATCTCGACGCCGATCGAGGACCGGTTCAGGGCGATCCGGCCGTGGAGGAGCGACGGCCCGGCGTGCCACGCCCGGTGCTCGAGGGAGACGAACTGCCAGAGCCGCCCGTCGCGCCCGACGAGGAAGTGGGACGACACCTGGCTCTCGGGCCTCGCGAAGAGCGCGACGCACTCCTCGTCGGTCTCCTGGGACGTGTGGTGGAGGACGAGGGCCGACACGGGCTCGATCTTCGAGGCGCCGTACCCCTCCCACCACGAGTTGGGCATGGCGACGAGGCAGGCGTCGTCCGGGGAGCCCCCCGCCCGTTCCCAGAGCTCCCAGAACCGGCGGTCCTCCTCGCGGAAGACGCGGGGGAGGAGCGGGTCGTCCGTCCGCGCGCGCGCCTCGCGGAGGGTCAGCTCCGACCGGGGGAGGGCGGTCGCCAGCGTCGGCGCGGGCTTCGCGTCGGGCGGAACGGGCGCGTCGGGAAGCGTCGCCGACCAGCCGTCCACGATCGCCTTCGCGAGCTCGCCCATGGCCCGGGTCACGGCGGGGCCGTCCCGGTCGTCGTCGGGGATCCGGTCCGCGAGGACGACGAGGACGAAGCGTCCCTTCCGGGTCGTCAGGACGCCGGCGTCCCCGCGGACGCCGTTCATCGAGCCCGTTTTCCCGGCCCACGCATTCTCCTTCGGACCGAGGAGGAGGCGCGGGATTCGGTTCTTCGTCCGCTGCGTCCGGAAGATCTCCCGCATGAAGTAGTCCGCCGGCGGGTCGACGAGCGTCCCCGCGAAGAGCCGCCGGAAGTACTCCGCCGCGTCCGCGGGCGTGATCCGGCCCAGCGGCGACCACCGCTCCGGCTCCTTGTCCGCGTCGGGGATCCGCCCGACGAGCCGGATGCCGGGGAGCCCCAGCTCCGCCATCCGGCGGTTGACGGCGTCGGCGCCGAACCGGTCGATGAAGCTGTTCGTGGCCGTGTTGTCCGAGAGCGCGATCATGATCCGGAGGAGGTCCCGGTTCGTCGGCGCGAGGCCGGGGTCGAACTCGTCGAGGATCCCGGAGCCCGCGGCCATCGCCTTCGCCGTCAGCCGCCACCGGTCGTTCGGGTCGAAGCGGGCCTCCCGCCACTCGCCGGCGGCCTCGGCGAGGAGGGCGAACTTGATGATGCTCGCCGCCTCGAAGCTCTCCG
>DAOMFB010000467.1:0-2545 GCA_035429585.1 Thermoanaerobaculia bacterium | reverse complement strand
GGTCAGGAGCGACAGCCCCGCGAGGGCCGGCTCGCCGCCGAGGACGAGGAGGGCCGCGGCGGCGGCGGCGCCGAAGCCGCACCGGACCAGGGCCCGCCCGGAGGCGACGCGCGCCGTGGCCACGAACCAGAGGAGCCACGGCGCCCAGGCGATCGTCGTCGTGGCGTTGAGGAACGCCGTCGAGGAGAGGACGTAGCCCGAGAAGGCGAACGCGACGGCGCCGACGAGAGCCGCCTCCGCGGAGCCAACCAGGCGGCGGAAGAAGAGGAACGCGCCGCCGAGGCCGACGAGGAGGTGGAGGACGAGGTGGAGGCCGAGGAAGCGCGGCGAGCGCGGAAAGGGGTAGGCGAGGACGAGATTGGGGTTCCCGTAGTACGGCTGCCCGAACGAGGCATGCGGATTGACCGAGGCGGTGCCGAGGGCGTCGAAGAGGGCCCGGGCCGGACGCTGCGTCGTGCCGAGGTCCCGGTAGAAGGGGGAGGCGCGCCCCGTCAGGAGGTCGAGGTTCGGCAGGAGGAGAACGGCGAGGAGGAACGCCGTCGCGACGGACGCGGGCGCGAGGAGCCGGCGGGCCGCGTCCCCGGTCCTCATCGGAAGATCGGGTCCCTGCGGACGCCCCACTTCTGGAGCTTGTAGCGCAGCATGACGCCGAGGATCGACAGGCCGTAAACGCACGAGCGGAAGAAGTCGATCTGCGAGGCGTCGTCGAAGTAGCGCGTGACGATCGGGATCTCCCGGATCCGCATCCCTTTCCAGAGCCCGGCCGCGATGATCTCGGTGTCGAAGACGAAGTCGTCCGAGAACTCCGTAAGGGCGACGGCCTCGAGGTAGCGCCGGGAGTAGGCGCGGAGGCCCGAGTGGTACTCGGTGAGGTAGAGGTAGAAGGTGGCGTTCTCGATGGCCGTGAGGAAGATGTTCGCGAGGTACTTCCACTTCGGCATCCCCCCCTCGAGGGGGCGCCCGCCGAGCATCCGGCTCCCGAACATCGCGTCCACGGCGCCGGTGGCCACCGGCTCGATCAGCTGGGGAAGGACCGAGGCGTCGTACTGGTGGTCCGGGTGGACCATCACGCAGACGTCGGCGCCGCGTGCGAGGGCGGTCCGGTAGCACGTCTTCTGGTTGCCGCCGTAGCCGCGGTTCCGCTCGTGGACGACGACGGTGAGGCCGGGGATCGACCGGGCGATCTCGACCGTCCGGTCGCGCGACGCGTCGTCCACGAGGATGATGTCGTCCACCCACTCCTTCGGGATCTCGTCGTAGGCCTTCCGGAGCGTCTTCTCCGCGTTGTACGCCGGCATCACGACGGCGACGCGCTTTCCGTGGACGGGCATCGCGCGATTCTGGACGATTTCAGGGGCCGCCGTCGACGCGGAAGACGCGGAAGCGCGGGACGATGCGGCCGTCGGGAGCGCGCGCGGCCGTGCGGGAGTCGAGGACGCGGGCGAGGAAGGGAACGGGGCGTTCGGCCCCCGACTCGTGGACGCGGACGGCGAACGCCGCCTCGGCGGGCGCGGGGGGGCGGCCGGCGGCCTCCGCGTAGCGTGCGATCACGGGGCGCAGGTCGGTGGTGATCAGGTAGCGGACCCGGGCAGCGCGGAGGATCGCCAGCGCCTCGGCGTCGTCGGGCGAGGAGAAGAGTCGGGCCTGGCGCCGCCATCCGTAGAGGAACGGGTCGGCCGCGGCCGGACGCTCGGCGACGGCCGTCACGAAGTGCCCGAGAGCCCACGGGGCCATCACGCCCGGGATCGTCCCGGGCGCCGGCGGCGGCCGGTCCGCCGGATCCCGGCCCGGGGGGTCGAGCGCCCGGAGGCGCCCGAGCAGGTCGAGCAGGTCCCGCCCCGGCGCGTTCCCGTAAGTCTGGAACCGCCGGAGGGCCGGGAGCCCCGGCGCGACCTCGAAGAGCGCGAGGAGGCCGAGCGCGAGCGCGCCGGCGGCGAGCCGGGCGGAAGCAGCCGGGCGGCGGCGGCGCAGCCGCCGCTCGGCATGGACGGACGCGCGGCCGAGGACGTCTCCGAGCGCGAGCGCCGTGAAGAGGGCGAGGTAGTAGGCGTTCCGCCGCTGGACGACGGTCAGGACGAGGAACGTCGCGCCGAAGAGGACGACGAGCAGGCGGCCGGCCAGCCGGCGCCGCGCCGCGGGCCCCCGCCAGCGCCGGAGGGGCGCGATCCAGAACGCGAGGGCCGGCGGCAGGAAGAGGAGCCCGGCCGAGAGCTCGGAGACGGCGCGCGTCAGCGCGGCCCCGGGGGGGCCGTCGAGGAGCGGGTGCGACTCGGCGATCGCCCGAACCATGTCGGGGGCGTAGGCGAGGTAGCCGCCCTCCGCGAACTCGTCCCCGCCGGCCGGCCGCGTCGCCGTCTCCCGCACGAGAACGTAGGCGCCACCGCGCCGGGCGGCGCCGGCGATCCGCCCGGCATTCGGCGCCACCGCGGCGAGGAGGCCCAGCGCGAGGAGGAGGGCCGCGG
This sequence comes from Thermoanaerobaculia bacterium, assembly GCA_035429585.1. Classification (GTDB taxonomy): domain Bacteria; phylum Acidobacteriota; class Thermoanaerobaculia; order UBA5066; family UBA5066; genus DAOMFB01. Next base: position 83 of record DAOMFB010000467.1, on the reverse strand, counting down.
CCCGCCGGACCGGTCCGCGCACGCGGACGGCGGCGACGAGGAGCTCGAGGTGGTCGCGAGCTGCGCCGACATGCCCTCGTTGC
>DAOMFB010000466.1:0-2549 GCA_035429585.1 Thermoanaerobaculia bacterium | reverse complement strand
AACTCGAAGAAGATCTTCGGTGACGCCGCCGTCGGCGAGCTGCGGGGCCTCCTCAGCGCGGGCGAGGGGGATCTCATCCTCCTCGCCGCCGGCGGAGCGAAGGGCGTCCTCGACTTCCTCGGCGGCCTCCGCGTCCAGATCGCGCGCGAGGAGAAGCTGGTCCCCGAGGGCCGGTACGACTTCCTCTGGATCACGGACTTTCCCCTTCTCGAGTGGCATCCGGACGACCAGCGGTGGTACGCGATGCACCATCCCTTCACCTCGCCGCGCGAGGAGGACCTGCCGTACCTCGAGTCCGACCCGGCGCGCGTCAAGGCGAGGGCCTACGACGTCGTCCTCAACGGGATGGAGCTGGGCGGGGGCTCGATCCGGATCCACCGCCCCGACGTCCAGTCGCGCGTCTTCGCCCGGCTGGGCATCGGCTCCGACGAGGCGCGCGCGAAGTTCGGCTTCCTCCTCGACGCCTTCCGCTTCGGCGCGCCGCCTCACGGCGGCATCGCCCTCGGCCTCGACCGGATCCTGATGATCCTGACCGGCTCCGGCTCGATCCGCGACGTGATCGCCTTTCCGAAGACGGCCTCGGGCACCTGCCTGATGACCGACTCGCCCGGACCGGTCGACCCGGCGCAGCTGTCGGAGCTCGGGATCGGGCTGGCCGTCAAGCCGAAGAGCGCGTGACCGCGAGCCGCGCCGGACGCTTCCGCTTCCGGGCCGGCGGGGCCGAGACCGAGGTCCTCGTCGGGGAAGGCGCCTTCGAGGCCCTCGGCGCGCGGCTCTCCCGAATCGCCCCGGGGCGGTGGTTCGTCGTCTCGTCGCGGCCGGTCTTCCGCCGGCACGGAGCCGCCCTCCTGGCCGCGGTTCGGGGGGGCGCTCTCGACCCCGCCCCCCTCCTCGGCCCGGACGGCGAGGCGGCCAAGAGCTGGAGCGTCCTCGGACGCCTCCTCTCCGGGCTGTCGGACCGCGGCTTGAGGCGCGACGGCGGCCTCGTGGCGCTCGGCGGCGGGACGGTGGGGGACGTGGCCGGGCTGGCGGCCGCCCTCGCCCTCCGGGGCGTTCCCGTCGTCCAGGTGCCGACGACCCTCCTCGCGGCCGCCGACAGCGCCCTCGGGGGAAAGACGGCGGTCGACCTTCCGGCCGGGAAGAACCTGGCGGGAGCGTTCCACATGCCCCGCCTGGTCGCCGTGGAGCCCGCGGTCTTCGCGACCCTCCCGCCGCGGGCCTTCCGGTCGGGCCTGGCCGAGGTCGTCAAGAGCGCCCTCCTGTCACGGACCTTCTTCCGCGCGATGCCCCGGCTCGCTCCGGGGCTCGCCCGGAGAGACGCGGAGGCCCTCGCCGAAGCGGTCCGGCGCTCCCTCGCCATGAAGGCGGCCGTCGTGACGGCGGACCCCTTCGAGCGGCTCGGGCGCCGCTTCGCCCTGAACCTCGGCCACACGGTGGGCCACGCCCTCGAGGCGGCTTCCGGGTACCGGCTCACGCACGGCGAGGCGGTCGCATGGGGCCTCCTCGCGGCCCTCCGCCTCTCGGAGCTGCGGGCCGGGCTCTCCCCGCCCGTGGCCGCCGCCGCCCGCCGCTGGATCGCCGACCTGGTCCGGCCGCCGCGGCCGCCGGCCGCTGCCATCCGGAGCTGGGCCTCGCGCCTCGCGGCCGACAAGAAGGCGGATCGCGAGGGCCTCGTGGCGGTGCTCCTCGCCGCGCCGGGTCGAGCCGTGCCGGCGCGGGTGGCCCCGCGGGACCTCGTGACGGCCTTCGAGGCCAACCTCGCGTCGTACAATCACTTCGAGACCTGATGAGGGCGGCGAGACTCCCACGGCTCCGCATCGTGACGGCGCTTCTGGCCGCGCTGCTGATCGTCTCCATCCTTCCGCTGGTCGGCCTCCACTTCTCCCTGATCGGAATCAACCGGGAGGCCCTCGAGACGTCCGAGAAGAAGTACCTGAAGGGGAGCTCGATCACGCTGGCCGACGCCATCGACCTGTATTTCGCCAACGCGCAGGACGACGTCGTCCGGTTGGCCGACGGCATCCGCCTCGGCCGGCAGATCGCGACCTCCTCGGGCGCGGACATCGACCCGTTCTTCTCCCTCGGGAAGACGCGCGTCCTCGACGGGACGCTGCAAAGCCTCTCCGGCCGCGGGATCCGTCTCCTCCGGGCCGTGGACCGGGACGGCATCGGCGCCACGGCCCCGGCCGGGCCCGTGGACCCCGAGCTGGAGCAGCGGCTGGCCCAGGCGCTGAACGTGGCCGTCAAGGGCCAGAACTGGCGGAGCGCCGAGCCGCTCTTCCCGAAGTCGCATCCCGACGGCGGAATGATCGTCGCCGCCCCGGTGGGCTCGGACGGCGAGGTCCTCGGCGCCGTCATCGCGTTCGTCTCGCTCGGGCCCCTGAAGAAGCGGTTCGTCGCGGAGGGGCAGGAGTCGGCCGCCGCGGGGGCCGGCGTCCTCGCCTACGTCGTCGACCGGAAGGGGCAGCTCCTCTTCTCGAGCGACCCGTCGGCGTTCCCGACCGCGGACCCCCCGCGGGTCGACCTCCTCCGGGGGGTCATGGCCCAGC
>DAOMFB010000465.1:0-2562 GCA_035429585.1 Thermoanaerobaculia bacterium | reverse complement strand
GGCGACCGTCGCCGCCCCGGCGGCCTCCCGGGCGGCCGTGCGCGGGTCGACCCCCTTCCAGGGGCCCCGGTCCCGCGCGAACCAGCCCGACCCGAGCGGGGAGGGCTCCTTGTTCTCGGACTTGTACGTCTTGAAGTCGTAGTCGGCCAGCGCGAGGCACCGCAGGAGGAAGTCGCGGCTCTCGGCCGGGTCCATCCGCTCCAGGCGGAAGGGGAAGTCGACCTCCACCGACGTCTCGCCGTTCTTCGCCACGGTCCGGAGCGTCGAGCGGAGGAGGCCGCGGGCCTTCCGCGGCGAGATCGCGGCGCTCTTCCCCGCGCCGAAGAGGTAGAGGCGGCGGGCGGGGCCCGACGCGCCGAGGGGGATCGTGCAGGACGTGCCGTCGGCGCCGATCTTCGCCGGCGCGTGCTTCGCGGCCTCCTCGGCCAGCGGTTTCGGCAGCGTCCCGAAATCGGGGGCGCCGTCCTCGCCGGTGAGGCAGAAGGCGACGAGGGCGTCGGGGCGGGGGCGCCGGGTGGCGGAGGGGCTCAGCAGCTTCACAGGGGTCTCCTCGATGGTCGGATTCCGGAGGCGTTCGAAGTCTAGCGCGCGAGCTAGACTCCGCGCATGCGCGAGCCCGTCAGCCAGACCTCCCTCCCGGGACTTCCGCCGCCCCGGCGCGGCAAGGTGCGGGACGTCTACGACCTCGGGGACCGGCTCCTCGTCGTCGCAACCGACCGGATCTCCGCCTTCGACGTCGTCCTCTCGCCGGGCATCCCCGACAAGGGCATCCTCCTGACGCGCCTGTCGAGCTTCTGGTTCCGGAAGTTCGCGGACGTCGTCGAGAACCACCTCCTCGAGACCGAGGCCGCCCGCTTCCCCGCTCCGCTGGACGCGCACGGCGACCTCCTGGCGGGGCGCGCCGTCCTCGTGAAGAAGTGCCGCGTCGTGCCGTTCGAGTGCGTGGCCCGCGGCTTCCTCGCGGGCTCGGGGTGGAAGGACTACCGGGCCACGGGCGAGGTCTGCGGGCACCGGCTGCCGCCGGGCCTGCGCGAGGCCGACCGCCTTCCCGAGCCGATCTTCACCCCGGCCACGAAGGAAGAGACCGGGCACGACCTGAACGTCCCGATCTCCGCGATGGCCGACGCCCTCGGGGCCGAGCTGGCCGGGAAGCTGAAGGACCTCACGCTCGGCATCTACGCCCGTGCCGCCGCCTACGCCGAGTCCCGGGGCATCCTCCTGGCCGACACGAAGTTCGAGTTCGGGCTCGACGCGGACGGGCGGCTGGTCTGGATCGACGAGGCGCTCACCCCCGATTCCTCGCGCTTCTGGCCCCGCGGGAGCTGGCGGCCGGGCGGATCGCCCCCCTCGTACGACAAGCAGTTCCTCCGCGACTGGCTCGAGAAGTCGGGGTGGGACAAGTCGCCTCCCGCGCCCGTCCTTCCCCTCGACGTCGTCGCCGGCACGCGGGCCCGCTACGTGGAGGCCTTCGAGACGCTCACGGGCGAGCGGTTCGCCGCCGGCTGACGTCCCCGGCCCGCGGCGCCGCGGGGATCAGTGGCCGACCGGCTCGTCGGCGAAGTCCTCGGTCGAGAACTTCTCCTCGGGGCCGAGCTTCGCCATCTCCCCCTTGACGAGGTTCTGGTGGTGGATCTCCTCCTCCTTCAGCTCCTCGAAGAGGGACTTCACCTCGCCCGCGGGGATCGTCTTCAGGACCTCGCAGAAGTAGTTGAAGGCCTTCACCTCGGCGGCCAGCGCCACCTCGAGGGCCTCCTTGAGCGACATGAACGCGTGGACCGTCTCGTAGCCGGGGGCCTCGACGTCCCAGAGCATCGAGCGGTCGACCCGCTGCGGCAGGTTGGGGTAGAGCCGCTTCCGCCGCTCGGCCAGCTCCTCGCCGTGCTTCGCCTCGTTCCGGGCCATGAAGTGGAAGAACTTGGCGACGTCGGCGTCGTGGTGAAGCTCCATCTGCTCGGCGAGCTCTTCGTAACGCTCCTTCGCCTCCTCCTCGATCAGGCTGGCGAGGTCGAGGGCGTCTCTCAGGTCGAGGCTCGACAGGTCCAGGGTGCGGCTCATCGCGCGTCCTCCGCGGCCCCGTGCCGGGGCCCGCTGTGATCGTCGCACCATTCCACGCCCCCCGTCAGGGGACCATGATGCAATCGGATCAAGCGGTTAGCTCCCGCCGGAAACCCGCGGGCCGGGGGCGCGTAGAGGAGGGGCGGGAGGCCGTTGATTACAGATGGCGAAGTTCTTCCTCTGGCTGATTCTCCTCGTCCTCTGCTGGCCGCTGGCCCTCCTCGCGCTCGTCCTCTACCCCGTCGTCTGGCTCCTCCTGATCCCGTTCAAGCTCCTCGGCATCGCCGTCGGCGGGGTCCTCGCCCTCGTGAAGGGCGTGATCTTCCTCCCCGCCCGGATCCTCGGGGGGCCGCGGGCCGTCTGACGGCTCAGACCTTCGCCAGGAGCTCCTCCACGGTCCGGACGGGCGTGACTTGGAGGTCGGGGAAGGCGGCGGCCTCGGCGGCGTTGCCCGCCGGGAGGATCGCGCCCCTGAAGCCGAGGCCGGCGGCCTCCTTCAGGCGGAGC
>DAOMFB010000464.1:0-2563 GCA_035429585.1 Thermoanaerobaculia bacterium | reverse complement strand
AGAAGGCGCCCACGCCCGTCCCGGCGCCGGCCCCCGCGGCGGGCCCGGCCCTCGAGCTCCCCTCCGCCGGGGGCAACGGCGCGGCCGGCGCGGCCGCGTCCGGCCTCAGCTTCGGCACGTCGGTGGCGGCCCTCGACGTCGACTTCCCCTTCGCCTTCTACGTCGACCAGATGCTGACCCTGATCGGCGCCAACTGGCTGAAGCCGGAGGTGGCCGACGGGACGGCCGCCGTGGTCGGCTTCAGCATCCAGCGCGACGGGCGCATCACCGACGTCCGCCTCATCACGCCGTCCGGCCTGGGCGTCTACGACCGCGCCGCCGTCCGCGCCATCTACGCCGCCAACCCGCTTCCCCCGCTTCCGCCCGAGTTCCAGGGGGAGCATCTCGGCGTCCATCTTCGATTCCGATAGACAGAATCCGGAGGACTGCCCGTGCTGATTCGCCCCATCGCCCTGTCGACGATCCTGGCCGCCTTTCCGGTCCTCGGCGCGCCGCAGGCGGCGCCGCCGACGCCGACCGCCGCCTCCCAACAGGAGACGGTCATCGCGGTGGACATCACGAAGCCGAGCGGCGCCCGGCTGCCGATCGCGGTCCCCCCGCCGATCTCGCCGCTCACCCCGGCGCTGAAGGCCGGCGCCGTCGAGCCCTTCGCCCGGGCCCTGAACGACGATCTCGCGAGCTATCCGGCGTTCGTCGTGACGGACCCCTCCCTGCAGCCGAAGGGGGCCCGGCCGCCGCGCTCGCGCGAGGAGGGAGACGCCTGGATGGCCGCGGGGGCGCAGTTCCTCCTCGACACGCAGGTGCGGCCGACGGCCACGGGGATCGAGGTCGAGGCGCAGCTGTACGACCTCAAGACGCTGAAGAACGTCCTGGGCAAGGCCTACACGAGCGAGATGGCCGGGGCGCGGCGAATCGCCCACACGCTCGCCAACGACGTGGTCCGCCAGTTCACCGGGCGCCCGGGGCCCTTCCTCGCCCGCCTCGCCTTCGTCTCGGACCGGAACACCCCGAAAGGGGGCCGTTCGGAGAAGGAGATCTTCGTGATGGACTGGGACGGCGAGAACCAGTGGCGGCTGACCGCCAACCGGAGCCTCTCGCTCTCGCCGGACTGGGCTCCGGACGGCAAGCGGATCGTCTTTCAGTCCTACGTCAAGGGGCCCCCGGGGCTCTACCTCGTTCCGACCGCGGGGGGCCCGCTCAAGGAGATCCCGGTCTCCACCGAGCTGAACGCGTCGCCGTCGTTCTCCCCCGACGGGAAGTGGATCGCGTACTGCGGCAGCGTCCGCGGCAACCCCGAGGTCTTCGTGGTCGGCGTCGACGGCACCGGCCTCCGGCGCCTGACGGACAACGCCGCCGTCGACGCGACGCCCCGGTGGACGCCGAACGGCCGGGAGATGGCCTTCACGTCGAACCGCCAGGGGTCGCCCCAGATCTACCTGATGGACGGCGAGGGCGCCAACGTGCGGCGGGTCTCGCTGGCCGGGAACTGGAACGACGAGGCCACGTTCGCCCCCGACGGGTCCCGGCTCGCCTTCGCCTGCGGGAACGAGGGCGACTTCCAGATCTGCGTCCTCGACCTCCTTTCCGGCCGCACGTTCCAGATCTCCGCCGGGCCGGGTGCCCACGAGAATCCGACGTGGTCCCCGGACGGCTCCAAGCTCGCGTGGGAGGTCACGCGGGACGGCGCCACGCAGATCGTCGTGTCGAACGTGGACGGCTCGTCCCTCCGCGTCGTCACCTCCGCCGGGAACAACTCGTCCCCCTCGTGGTCCAAGACGGTAGAATGACGACGCGCCCGGAAGCGCCTGGAATCGTTCCGGCGCCTCACCCCGCTAACCTCCCGAGGAGAAAGGACCCGTCCATGAGCCGCTTCGTCCGCACCTTCGGCCCCATCGCCCTCGCCGCGCTCCTCGCCGGAGCTGCAGCCTGTTCGAAGAAGCCGCCGGTCCAGACGACGCCGGAGCCGACACCCACGCCGGCGCCGGTCGTCGCGGCCCCGACGCCCGTCCCCGTCCCGGCGAAGCCCGCGAAGCCCCCGGAGTCTCCCGAGGTGAAGGTGACCGACCGGACGCTCGTGGAGATCTCCGGCTATCTCAAGCCGGCGTTCTTCGACTACGACAAGGCCGACATCCGGCCCGACGCCCGGGAGGCCCTCGGCGCCGACGCCGAGTTCCTCCGGAAGTGGCCCACGCTGAAGGTCACCATCGAAGGACACTGCGACGAGCGCGGCACGCGCGAGTACAACATGGCGCTCGGCCAGCGCCGCGCCGGCTCGGCCCGCGACTTCCTCGTCTCCCTCGGCGTCGACGCGTCGCGCCTCCAGATCATCTCGTACGGCAAGGAGCGCCCCTTCTGCACCGACCGGACCGAGGACTGCTGGCAGAAGAACCGGCGCGCCCACTTCGTGGTGACCGCCAAGTGACCCGCTCCCGCCGCTTCCCGTCCCTCCTGCTTCCGGCGGCCGCGGCGCTTCTCGCGGCCGGCTGCGTGAGCGGCAGCGACATCGAGCGCCTCCAGCGGCAGGTCGCCGGCGTGGAGAAGAAGGTCGACGCCCTCGCGGCCC
>DAOMFB010000463.1:0-2587 GCA_035429585.1 Thermoanaerobaculia bacterium | reverse complement strand
CCCGCGGCGGCGCGCGGCCTGATGCAGCTGACGCTGCCGACCGCCGGCGAGGCGGCCCGGGAGCTCTCCGAGGAGCCGCCGGCCTACATGCAGCTCTACGAGCCGGCCCGTTCCCTCCGCCTCGGGGCGCACACGCTGGCCGGCCTCCTCGCGCGATTCCGCGGCGACCCGGTCCCGGCCGTCTCCGGCTACAACGCCGGCGCGGGCCAGACGACGCTCTGGGTGGGCGCGGCGCAGTCAGCGCCGGAGGCCCTGCTGGCGGCGGTCACGTACGCCGAGACGCGGACGTACCTGCGCCGCGTCCTCGCCCACCGCGCGCTCTACCGGCTGGCGGAGCCCGGCGGCGGGGAGCGCCGGTAGATCAGGATCCGCGTCGCCTGGCGCAGGCCGTCGGTCCACCGCGCGATCGCCTCGTTGAGCTTTCGCTCCCGGAGGAGCTCCCTCACCTGGTCGGAGACGTCCGCGAGCGGCGGGAGCTTCTCGAGCCCCTTCGCGCGGGCCTCGTCCCGGAACGGGCCCTCGTAGAACGCGCGGATCTCGGCGTCGGTGATCCGGATCGTGGGCGTGAGCCTCTCGCGCGTGAAGGTCTGGAGCATCAGCCCGCGGCGGACCCAGGCGGCTGCCTCGGACCGGGTGATCCCGGCGTTCCTCAGGATCGCGTCGAACGGCTGGCCCCGCTCGGCCTCCACGCGGGCCGCGAGAGCCGTGACGCGCGCCTCGACCTCCGCCGGCTCCGGCTCGAGACCGCCGGTCTTCCGGAGCTCGCGCTCGCGGAGGGCGTCCGTGACGAGCTCCTCGAGAACCCGGTCGCGGTAGGCCGCCTCGCTCTCGTCGGGGCGCCCCGGGAGGTAGCGGACGGCGACGAGCCGGTCGACCTCGCTGTCGAGGACGACGTCGTCGCCGACGACGGCCGCGATCCGGTCGAGGACGGCGCCCCGCGCGGCCTCCGCGGAGGGCGGGGACGGCGCCGGCGGCGGCGCGTCCTGCAAGGCCAGAGCGACGAGGAGGAGGGCGGCGGGGGGCGCCGGGATCACCGCCGCATCGTAACAAGGGGGCGTACGATCCCCGCGTGAGCGGACGGCTCCTCGTCGTGGCGACGCCGATCGGCAACCTCGACGATCTCTCCCCCCGCGCGCGGGAGGCGCTCGCGGCCGCCGCCGTCGTCTACTGCGAGGACACGCGCCGGACGCAGCACCTCTTCGCACGACACGGCCTCTCGACGCCGCGCGTCTCGTGCCACGAGCACAACGAGCACCGCCGGATCGCCGAGGCGCTCGAGCGCCTCTCCCGCGGCGAGACGATCGCCCTCGTGTCGGACGCCGGGACGCCCGCCGTCTCGGACCCGGGGCAGCGGCTCGTCGCGGCGGCGGCGGCGGCCGGGCACGCCGTCGAGCCGCTGCCCGGCCCCTCGGCCATCCTCGCGATCCTCTCCGCGAGCGGATTCCCGGCCGTGCCGTTCACCTTCCTCGGGTTTCCGCCCGCCCGACGCGGGGAGCGCGACCGCTGGTACGCCGCCCACGCCGGACGCTCCGGCAGCGCCGTCCTCTTCGAGTCGCCGTTCCGGATCGTGGAGTCGCTCCGGGCGCTCGCGGCCGCCTGGGGCGATCCGGAGGTCGCGGCCGGGCGGGAGCTGACCAAGCTCCACGAGGAGATCCTCCGCGGGCGGGCCGCGGAGGTCGCGTCCCGGCTCGCCGCGCGCCCCGGCATCCGCGGGGAGTTCGCGATCGCCGTCGCGCCCCCCGGCGGCGCGTCGGAGAGCCGTCAGGACGCCGAGCGGTCCTCGACCTGAAGCCGGGCGTCGGCGCCGAGAAGCGCGTCGAGCGCCGGCCACCTCACGTCGGGCTGGGCGGCGAAGGCGTGCAGGTAGATCCCGCAGCGCCGCGCCGGGAAGCGCGCCAGCAGGGCGTCGACGGCGTTCTTCACCGTCTTCTCGGGGGGCTGGGGGATCTCGCCCTCCAGCGTCACGTGGGGCCCCTCGTGCGGCAGGCCCGCCGCGGAGAGGAACGCCTCGATCAGCTCCGCGTCCCGGCGGACGAGGGCCGCGGAGAGGACGAAGATCGCCAGCTCGGCGGCCCGCTTGTCCCGGAGCGTCCGGCGGACGTAGGCCTTCCGCGTCTCCTCGGGCAGCTTCCCGAAGCGCGCCAGCGAGATGTTCTGGTAGGTGAGGACGCCGCCCGCGATCTTGTCCGGGACGTTCTCGTCCTCGCAGGCCGACAGGACGAACGCGGCGACCTCGTCGGACGAGAGGCGCCGGAGGAGCACGTGGGCTTTCATCGCGGCCGAGGATAAACCCGACGCCGCCGGAGGACCCGCGCCCGGCCGGGTTTCTGCGAGAATGATCGGCTTGGTCATCGTCCACGGCGCGTACGTCCCCGAGCTCTCGCAGCAGCCCCTCTCCGGATTCCTCCTGTGGGGGGAGGGGACGGCCACCGAGGTCGGGCCCTCCGACCGCCACCCGCGCGCGCTCGAGGCGGAGGCTCTCGAGGAGGCCCTCCGGCCGCTCGGGCTCGGCGGGATGCCGGGCGCCGTCCGCGCGACGACGGCGAGCGTGGCGCTCCCGTCGCGGGGCGGCTGGGCCCTCGCGCCG
>DAOMFB010000462.1:0-2598 GCA_035429585.1 Thermoanaerobaculia bacterium | reverse complement strand
GCGGCGTCCTCCACGAGGCGGAGGATCGCCGCCGCGAGGGCGTCGGCGTCGCGCGGGGGGACGACGAGAGCGTTCCGCCCGTCGACGGCGTACTCGGCGACGCCGCCGCTCGCCGTCACGACGCAGGCGGCTCCCGACGACATCCCCTCGAGGCCGACGAGGCCGAAGCCCTGCCAGAGGGACGGGTCGACGACGACGTGCGCGGAGGAGAGGAGCGACGCCACCCCGTCGGTCGACAGGACGCCGGCGTGGCGGAAGCGGAAGCCCGCCGCCTCGTCGGGAACCTGCTGGTGCCCGAAGAAGACGACCTCCACGTCCGCCCGCCCGGCGACCTTCGCGAGGGCCGGAAGGAGGTACGCCATGCCGCGACGTTCCTCGAACCGGAGCATCGCGGCGATCCGGACGGGCGGCGGCGCCGGGCGGTTCCCCCGCGGGTAGAAGAGGTCGGGGCCGGCGCTGATCGGCACCGGGACGGGGCGAAGGCCGTGGCGCGTCTCGATCTCGTCGGCCAGCCACGTCGACACCGACGTCATCCGCGGGATGAGCGCGTAGGTATCTCCGACGTACTCCGGCCCGTCCGCCCCGAACCACCCCTCGTAGTCCTGGACGAAGTACGCCGTCTGCGTGCCGGGGCGCCGGGAGGCGGCGACGGCCACGAGCGGAGCCGTCTGGTAGGCGGTGGCGACGAGGACCTTCGCCGGGGGGACGTCCGCGAGGAGCTCCTCCGGCGTCATCCGGATCGGCTCGAAGAAGCGCTCGTTCGAGGTCTCCGGAAAGGCGTCCCCGACGACGACGACCCCGGCCTTCAGGCCGTCCAGGATCAGGGCGTTCGCCATCTCGACGACGGCCGCGACGCCGCCGAAGACCCCGAACATCGGCAGGACGAAGAGGACGTCGTGCGGGGCGGCCGGGCGGTCGTCCGGGCGGGTCCAGGCGAACGTCCTCCCGTCGCGGACGGCCCCGAGGGCGTTCACCCGGTTGAACTCGGCCAGCTCGCGCTCGTGGACGGACTTCCACCGGTCCATGACGACCTTCAGGTTCCGGAGCGTCCGCTCGGAGCCGTCGGTGAAGCTCGCGCCGTGCCGGTGGTAGACGAACGTGTCGTCGGCGACGACGCAGCGGAAGCCCGCGGCCCGCGACCGGTAGTGCAGGTCGGTCTCCTCGCCGTAGCCCCGGTCGAAGACCTCGTCGAAGACGCCGAGGGTCCGGATCACCTCGCGCCGCACGAGGAGGCAGAAGCCGACGACCGTGACGGCGTCGGGGTAGAGGGCCGGGCTCGTCCGCGCCACCCGGTCGGCGAACGAGAAGACGTCCTCCCCGGGCGGGATCTTCACGGAGAGGTTGACGGCGCCGTTCGAGAGGGGACAGCAGAGGCCGATCGACGCGTCGCGCTCGCAGCGGCCGATCATCCGCTCGAGGGCGCCCCGCGTCACCAGCGTGTCGCTGTTGAGGAGGCAGACCCACGGAGCGTCCGAGTAGAGGAGGCCGCGGTTCGCCGTCTTCACGAAGCCGAGGTTGACGTCGTTCTCCAAAAGGACGATCCCGGTCTGCTCGCGGAGCCACTCCGTCGTCCGGGCGTCGCTCGCGTCGTTGATGACGACGATCCGCGCCCACGGCGGGGCGTGCTCCCTGAGGGTCCGGAGGCAGTTCTTCGTCGAACGGAGCGCGTTGTGGACCGGGACGACGACGTCGCAGCGGACGGCGGGGGCGCTCATCGCGGGAGGAGCCCTCTCAGCTTCCAGACCGGCTTCCCGAGCCGCCACCAGAGCGAGCGGTGGACCATGGCGAGATGGCGGCCGAGCTCGTCCCGCTCGGCGGTCAGGGCCGCCTCGCGCTCGCCGGCGGCCTGGAGGTTCCGGGCGGCCAGCGCGCGGACGGACCGGAGCTCGGTCTCGAGCGCGGCGACGCGCCCGTCCGCGTCGGCGAGCCGGGCGCGGAGGTTCCGGAGGTCTCCCTCCCGGAGCGCGACTTCCTCGTCGAAGCCGTCCACCAGCGCCCGCGCCGCGGCGGAGGTCAGGAGCGCCGCGTGCTTGGCGTGGAGGGCCGCGCGGGCCGCCTCGGCCGCGGGGCTGCGCCACGGCGAGGCCGTCGTCGCGTTCGAGCCGTCGTCGCGCACGCGGTAGATGGCCGTCCTCTCGGGCACGAAGCGGGGCCGCGTGAGACGCGACAGGCGGATCAGGAAGTCCCAGTCCTCGAAGAGGTCGAACGCCTCGTCGAAGCCGCCGGCCGCGTCGGCGAGGTCGCGCCGGTGCATCACCGCGATCAGGGGGATGTCGTTCTTGAAGAGGATCCGGTTCGCGTCGAAGCCGCGTCCGTAGGTGAAGAGCACCTCCGCGTCGCGGTAGCTCCCGTCCGCCCCGCGCCGCTGCGCGACCTGGTCGACGGCGGCGAACGCCACCCCGCACGGCTCCTCGCCGTCGAGGACGCCGGCGAGGACCTCGAGATGGCGCGGGAGATAGAGGTCGTCGTCGTCGAGGTAGGCCACGTGGCGGCCGCGGGCCGCGGCGAGGCCGGCGTTCAGCGCCCGGGCGCGCCCGCCGGGGGGCGGGGGCACCACGACGCGGAGCCCGCGGCCGGGGGGCGGCGCCAGGAGCGCGT
>DAOMFB010000461.1:0-2599 GCA_035429585.1 Thermoanaerobaculia bacterium | reverse complement strand
TCCTCTTCGCCGGCCTGGACCCGACCGCTCGCGCCGCCGAGGCCGCCCTGGGCTCCCCCGCCGGCGAGCCCCGCGTCGTGCAGTCCCCCGGGAGCGACGCCGCGGCCATCGTCTACACGTCGGGGACGACCGGCTTCTCGAAGGGCGTGATCCTCCCGCACGAGAGCCTCCTCGTGAACGTCCGCTACGCGCAGCGGCACATGCCGCTCGTCCCGGGGGACACGATCGTCTCCTTCCTCCCCCTCGCGCACGCGTTCGGCTGCGCCTTCGAGTTCCTCTTCCCGGTCGCCTCGGGGTGTCACATCACCTTCGTGAACCAGGTTCCGGCCCCGCAGGTCCTCCTCAAGGTCTTCGGACGGGTGAAGCCGCGCCTCATCCTCTCGATACCGCTCGTCCTCGAGAAGATCTACCGCAAGCAGATCCGGCCCGTCCTCGAGAAGCCGACGACGCGGCTCCTGATGCGCCTCCCCGCCCTCCGGCGTCGGATCGGCGCCCGGGTGAAAGGGCGGCTGACGGCCGCGTTCGGCGGGAACTTCCGGGAGATCGTCATCGGCGGGGCGGCGCTCTCCCCCGAGGTCGAGGGCTTCCTCCGGGAGATCCGCTTTCCCGTGACCGTCGGCTACGGCATGACCGAATGCGGCCCGCTCATCAGCTACGCCGCCTGGACGGAGCACCGGCCCGGAGGCGTCGGGCGCGTCATCGACGCGCTCGAGGCGCGGATCGACTCCCCCGACCCGCGGCGGACCCCGGGAGAGCTCCTCGTGCGGGGCCGGAGCGTCACGGCGGGCTACTACAAGAACCCCGAGGCGACGCGTGCGGCCATCGACGAAGCCGGCTGGCTCCACACCGGAGACCTCGCGGTCTTCGACGAGGCCGGGTTCCTCACGCTGAAGGGACGGACGAAGACGATGCTCCTCGGCCCCTCGGGCCAGAACATCTATCCCGAGGAGGTCGAGGCGAAGCTGAACGCGCTCCCGTTCGTCGGCGAGTCGCTCGTCCTCGAGAAGGGGGGGCGGCTCGTCGCCCTCGTCTACCCCGACCTCGAGCGGGTCGACGCCGAACGGATCGGCGAGGCCGATCTCGTCCGCCGGATGGAGGAGAACCGGCGCCTCCTGAACGCCCTCCTCCCGTCGTACGCGGCGGTGGCACGGATCGACGTCTGGCCCGAGGAGTTCGAGAAGACCCCGACGCGGAAGATCAAACGGTTCCTCTACGCGCTTCCGTCCTGACGCACGCGCGGAGACGATCCGGTGCCTCCACCGATTCCCGAGGGCTGCGGAATTGTTCCGGGCCGATGCGGAAAAGCCCGTCGGATGCCGCCGTAAACCCTGCGGAAGGCCCGGCGCGCGAGTTGCAACGACGGTTCCCGGGAAGATGACGTGAGCTCCGTCGAGACTTTCAGCACCACCGCCGTCGGGCCCTCCGACGTCCTCGCGCACGCCGCCCGCCGCGCCGTCTTCGACGGGCGCCCTCTCCCCGAAGAGGCCCTCTCGGCGGTGCAGCGCGCCGCCGCCGGCGCCCCGGTCCCCGTGCGCCTCGTCCTCGACGAGGCCGAGCGGACGGCGGTGGCCGGGCTCGTCGCGGAGGGGGACCGGATCCTCTTCGCCGACCCGGCCTACCGCTTCGAGCTCGGCGTCCGCTGGCGCGCCGGCGCCCCGCCGGCCGACGCCGGGGTCGAGGCGCTCCTGCCGGTCCCGGATCTCTTCCCCGGGCTCGGCTCCTTCTACGTCTCGGCCTTCGATCCCGGACGGCTCGAGGCGCGGCGGCACTTCCGCCCCCCCGCGCAGGCTCCGCTCCTGCTCGTCGGGGGGGGCGGAGACGCGCCCGACGCGCCGCCGGCGGCCCTCGAGGCGATGCGGCAGCTCGTGAGGGCTGCAGAGGCCGCGGGGCTCACGGCGTCGTTCTTCAACCAGCCGGTCCTCGTGCCCGAGCTCCGGCGGAGACTGGCCGCGCAGCTCGCGCTGGCCACGCCGCCACGGGCCGTTCTCGGCGTGGGCACCGTCGGGGCGCCCGAGCCGGGCTGATTCATCGGCATCACGACGACTCCGGTCGCGGGGGTCCATCTTCGAGTTGACGGGCGGGTTCCTCCGCCGGGCGGAGGCTCCCGTCCGGATGAAGGAGGGCGGCGGTGGGTCTCGTTCCGGAGCGGGGGTCGAGCCGGAGCTGGGAGATCCGTCGGGGCCGGTCGGTGCTCCTCGCGGACCTGGACCTGCCGCCGCACCCGGAAGGGCTGGTCGTCGTCGCCGATCCGGCGGCGAGCCGCCGCCTCGACCCGCGGGAGCGCTTCGTCGCCCACGTCCTCCATCAGGCGGGCCTCGGCACGCTCCTCCTCGACCTCCTCACCCCCGAGGAGGAACCGGTCGACCAGCGGACCGGGGCGCTCCGTTTCGACCTCGGGCTCCTGACGGACCGGCTGACGGCGGCCGTCGACCGCACCGCGCACGACGCGGAGACGGAGCACCTCCCGGTCGGGCTCTTCGGCACGGGAACGGCCGGCGCCGCGGCGCTCCTCGTCGCGGCGGACCTCGGCGACGGCGTCCCGTCGGTCGTCGTCCGTTCGGGGCGGCCGGACCTGGCCGGCCGCGCCCTGCCGAAGGTC
>DAOMFB010000460.1:0-2604 GCA_035429585.1 Thermoanaerobaculia bacterium | reverse complement strand
GCCGCTCTTCCCGAAGTCTAGGAGGGCCGCCCGCAGCTCCTCGAGCTTCGTCAGGCCGCCCCCCGTCATCCCGGTCACGTCGAGGAAGACGGCGCCGATCCGCTTGTCGTCCTTCGCGGCCCTCACGGCGTCGAGCAGGTCCCTGAGGAGCGTCTGCCGTCCCGGCTCCCCGAGAACCGCGGCCTCCACCGCGCTGTCGGCCGAACGGCGCGAAAGCTGCTCGACGAGGGTTCCCCGGGGCTTCACGACGAGAGCGGCCCCCTTCGGAACCTTCGGGCGTCCCGCGATGCCGGCCCAGACGAGCCCGATCAGGAGGGCGAGGAAGAGGACGTTGACGGCGAAGCGCCGCGTCTCGTCCACGGCGCGCCAGAGGCTGGAGAGGACGCGTGCGGGGAGGGACCGGCGGGGCGTTTCCATGGCGTCTCCTCGGCCCGCGCGACGGCGCGCGCGGGCGCGGGACATTCTACGGAGGGACGCGGCTCCGGTGCGGCGGAACGCCGGTCACTTGGGCGGCAGGAGTACCTTGTCGATCACCTGGATGACGCCGTTGCTCGCCCGGACGTCGGGCTTGACGATCTTCGCGTCGTTCACGAACACCGCCCCGCCCTCGACCTTGAAGGACACGGGCTTTCCGAGGGCCGTCCCCGTCGACTTCACGAGCTTGAAGTCGTCCGAGATCCACGCCGAGGTCAGGACGTGGTACTGAAGGACGGCGGCGAGCTGCTTCTTGTCCTTCGCCAGGGCGTCGAGCGTCTCCTTGGGCACCTTCGCGAAGGCCTCGTCGGTCGGCGCGAACACCGTGAACGGGCCGGGGCTCTTCAGGACGGCGACGAGATCCGCGTCCTGGACGAGCTTCACCAGGGTCTTGAAGCTCCCCGCCGCGACAGCCGTGTCGACGATGTCCTTGCTCTGCGCACGTGCGGGCGCGGCCGCGGCGACGGACAGAACGGCCGCCGCCAGGAAGACGAAGAGCTTCCTCATGGATTCCTCCTCGGGCCGGGCGTGTCGCCCGGGTAGCCTTCGGGAATGATCCGCGGCGACCGGGCGGGTCGACATGACCGCCGTCATACGGAGGAGCTGTCCGGGTCCCGGTCCCGCAGCCTGGACCGGCCGCGTAAACGCGGACGCGCCTCCTCGGCTAGAGGTCGGTCCGCGCGAGCCGCCGCGCGGCGAGAAGCGCCGGCACGACGGCCCACACGAGGAGCGACAGGGCGATCAGGAGCCCCGCGCCGGCCGGGCCGTGCGTGAAGCGGAGGAGGGCGAGCGAGGCCGACCCGAAGGCGGCCGTCCCCTCGAGCGCGAGGAAGGCTCCGGTCCGCAGGGCGCTCGAGGGATTGGCGAGGACCGAGACGATCAGGACGCGGGAGGCAGCTCCCGACGGGAGGAGCGACGCGATGCCGAGGGCGACGAGGTCGACGAGGATCGCCGACACGAACCAGACCACCAGGGCCAGCGAGAGGGCGCGCGTCCGCCGCCGGCCGGCCGAGCCGGCGGCCACGAGGGCCGCGAGGCCGAGGAAGACGGCCGTCAGCACGGCGGCGCCGGCGACGAGGAGGGCGAAGCCTTGGAGGCCGGCGTCCCCCGCGTTCGAGTAGACGACGAGGCCCGCCGCGCCGAAGCCGATGAGCTGCGCGGCGACGAGTGCGGCCCAGAGCCCGGTGACGCGCCCGAGGAGGATGGTCCGCCGCGAGACGGGCTGCGAGAAGAGCAGCTCGGCGGCGCCTCGCTCGGGGATGAGGGTCAGGACCCCCATCAGGAGCGCGGCGAGCGGGACCAGGAGGAGGACGAGCTGGACCAGCGACGCGGCCGTCCGCGAGAAGTCCTGGACGCCGTGGCCGCCCGAGAGGACGTAGCCCGAGACCGCCACCGCGAGCGAGAGGGCGGCGAAGACCGTGGCGAAGACCTGCGTCCAGCGGGACCGGACCGCGAGAAGCAGCTCCTGCCGCGCGCAGAGGAGAAAGGCCCCTCTCACGGCACGCCGTTCGGGCCGAAGACCTGGGCGGCGGTCTCTGGCGTTCCGTTCTTCGCCGATTCGTCGGCCTCGCGGGAGGCGGCGTCGGCATGGGCGACGAGGAAGGAGTTCATCGGCGTCAGGAGGCCCGGCACCTTCGTGTAGACGGCCGCCGAGGCCCGGATCCACTGCTTCGTCCGGTGGTCGGCCACGTACGCGACCTGCCCTTTCGCCGGCGCCCCCCCCGCCTTCAGGAAGGTCGCGAGGCAGCCGATGTCGTCGAAGAACCGCGGCTCCTCGTTCGGCGCGACGAGCTGGGCCGCGAAGCGGTGGTCGGAGACGGCCATCCGGCACCAGCCGCAGGCGTCGTGCTTCGTGTCGGGCTGCGCCGGGCCGACGGGCCCGCCCGTGCAGGCGGCGAGGGACAGGGCGACGAGCAGGACGAGAGCTCTCACGAGTGCTCCTGGACCAGCTCGCGGTAGAGCTCCTCGAGCCGGCCTTCCTGCGCGGTGAGGCCCGCGATCTCCGCGCCCGCGGCCCGGAGAGCGTCGAGCACCGCCGGGCGCCGCCGCGCGGGCCCGGGGACGACCAGCTCCTCGCCGATCCACGAGGCGGCCGGCGCCAACGGGCGGACGAGGTCGAGGAGCCCGGCG
>DAOMFB010000459.1:0-2611 GCA_035429585.1 Thermoanaerobaculia bacterium | reverse complement strand
GCCGTCCGCGGTCGCCGCGGTCGGCCGCGCCCTGGCGCCGCTCCGGGACGAGGGGGTCCTCCTCCTCGGGAGCGGCGGCCTCGTCCACAACCTGAGGTCGCTGGACTGGGAGAACCGGGACGCGCCGCCGGCGAGCTGGGCCGTGGAGTTCGAGACGTGGGTCCGCGGTCGGCTCGCCGTCCGGGACGACGAGGCCCTTCTCGCGTATCGCGAGCGCGGGCCCCACGCGCTGCGCGCCCACCCGACGGCGGAGCACGTGGATCCCCTCTTCTTCGCCCTCGGCGCGGCCGCGGGCGAACCGTGCCGCTCCGTCTTCGACGGCTTCGAGTTCGCCACCCTCTCGATGGGGAGCTTCGCCTTCGGCCGCTAGAATCGGCGGCATGCTGACGAGCCGCCGCACCTTCCTCGAGGACGTCTCCTTCGCCTCCCTCATCGCCGGGTTCCCCGCCGCCGCCCAGGCCGCCCTGGCGAAGTACGCCGAGAGCCCGCCGGAGCCCCTCTTCCCGAAGGCGATGAAGAAGGGGGACACGGTCGCCCTGATCCGCCCCGCCTCGCCCTCCGACGAGTTCGACGCGAACGAGACGGCCGTGGAGCTCGTGGCGAGCCTCGGGCTCCGGCCGAAGCTGATGCCGAACGCCGGGCGGAAGACCTTCTACCTCGCCGGCGACGACGCCGAGCGCGCCGCCGACCTGAACGCCGCCTTCGCGGACCCGAAGGTCGACGCCGTCTGGTGCATCGGCGGCGGGTACGGCACGTCGAGGATCCTGCCGTTCCTCGAGTACGAGACGATCCGGAAGAACCCGAAGCCCTTCATCGGGTACAGCGACATCACGGGAACGCACAACGCCATCCACCGCCTGACGGGCCTCGTCACCTTCCACGGGCCCGTGGCCGGGTCGGTCATGAGCGAGTTCACGCTGGCCGGCTTCAAGAAGGTCCTCATGGAGGGGTGGAAGGGGCGGATCGCCGACGCGCCCCAGTTCATCCCCCGGGAAGGGGTCGTCGACCGGAACAACCGGGTCTGGAAGCTCCGCCCCGGAAAGGCGAGGGGGCGCCTCGTCGGCGGGAACATCAGCGTCTTCGCCACGCTGGTGGGGACGCCGTTCGAGCCGGAGCTGAAGGGGCGGATCCTCTTCCTCGAGGAGGTCGACGAGGACCCCTACCGGATCGACCGGTGGCTGACGGGGTTCCTCCTGACCGGAAAGCTGGCGGGCCTGGCCGGCGTGGCTCTCGGGAGGTTCTCGGGGTGCCGCCCGGGGATCTACAAGCCGAGCTTCAGCGGGCTCGGCACCTGGACGTGGCAGGAGGTCTGCGCGGACCGCTTCGGGAAGCTCGGGATCCCGGTCGTCGCGGGGCTCGCCTTCGGCCACGTCGCGGAGAACGCCACGCTCCCGGTCGGGGCGCTGGCCGAGCTGGACGGGGACGAGGGGACGCTCACGCTCCTCGAACCGGCGGTACGATAAAGGGCATGAAGAACCACCGCCACGTCCTCGCCGTGGGCCTCGCCGCCCTTCTCCTCGCGGCGCCGGCCTGCGTCTCCAAGAAGCGCTTCGAGGAGTCGGAGAAGCGGAACGAGCAGCTGCAGAAGGAATCGGAGGCCCTGAAGGGCCAGGTCCAGTCGGTCGGGGCCGCGAACACCGAGGCCCAGGCGACGCTGGACGAGGTCCAGAAGGCGCTCGAAGAGCTCCGCGTCAAGGAGCTGAAGGCGGTCCGGACCTCCCTCGCCATCGCCCAGGAGGGGAAGGCCTCCGGGAAGCGCGAGGAGCTGAAGGCCGAGATCGCCGAGATCCGGAAGGCCGTGCAGCTCAACATGGAGAAGCTCGCGGCCGTCACGAAGAAGATGAACGAGGCCGAGAAGAAGGCGGGCGCCCTCCAGGCCAAGGTCACGACGCTCGAACGGCTCGTCGACGAGCTGAAGCGGTCCCTGGAGGAGAAGGAGGCGATGCTCGTCGAGCTCGAGCAGAAGGTCCTCCAGCTCCAGAAGACGACGGAGGAGCTGAAGACGACGGTGGCGGCCAAGGAGGCCGAGATCGTCGACACGCAGCAGAAGATGGCGACGGCCTACGTCGTCGTCGGGACGAAGAAGGAGCTGGAGAAGGCCGGCCTCATCGAGAAGAAGGGCGACATCCTCGGCCTCGGCGGGAGCTGGAAGCAGACCGGGAAGTTCGACGAGACGCTCTTCCGGAAGATCGACGTGAGGACCGACACGGAGATCACCTTCCCCGCGATGCCCGACAAGATCCGGATCCTGACCCAGCACCCGAAGGAGAGCTTCGAGCTGACCCTCCAGCCCCCCAACTGGAGCAAGCTGAAGGTCAAGGACGCCGACACCTTCTGGAAGGGGAGCCGCTACCTGATCGTCCTGATCCCGGGCTGAGGCGGAACCCGGCCGCCCTCCCGGCCGTATCCGGAGGGAGATGCGTCTCGAGCTGCTCCTGCTGGCGGCGCTGGCGGCGCCGGCGCCGCTGGCAGGGCAGGCGCCGCCGGCGGGGCAGGCGCCGCCGGCCTCCTATCCCCTGCCGCGGGCGTCCGGGCCGATCACCCTCGACGGCGACCTCGACGACGCCGGCGGGCACGGGGCGCTCGCCGTCGACCGGCTCTACGAGTAACA
>DAOMFB010000458.1:0-2613 GCA_035429585.1 Thermoanaerobaculia bacterium | reverse complement strand
GGCCACGAGGGTCTCGAGCGGGGCCGACTCGAGCCCCTGCTTGACCCGTCCCAGCCCCTCCGCCACCACCTCGCCCGCGGCGCGGTAGAGCGTCGCCGAATCGGCCGGGACCCGCTCGCTGAGCGCGCTCGCCACCTCGGCGACGGAGGGAAGGATCCGGCGGGCGCCGCCGCGGCCTTCGCGGCCCGGGGGAGAGGAACTCACCCGGCCTCCACCTGCCGCCTGCGGCCGACCGGTCGGTGGCCGCTCGCCCACGCTCCGTGAAATGCCTTCACGCGCTCTCCCCGCGAAGGTTAGCACCCGGCGCGCCGTCCGGGACGAGGGCTCCCGACTGAAGGAGGCGCCGGGTGGACGGATGGGCGGGCCGCGTCAGCACCTCGGCGGGGTCGCCGCTCTCCACGACGACTCCCTCCGCCAGGACGGCCACCCGCGTCGCGAAGCCCCGCGTGAACTCCCGGTCGTGCGTCGTGACGAGGAGCGTCCGCCCCTCGGCGCGGAGGGCCGCCAGCGCCGCACCGAGCGCGCCGCGCCGCGCCGGGTCGAGGGAGGCCGTCGGCTCGTCCATCAGGAGGAGGGGCGGATCCATCGCGAGCGAGCGCGCGATGGCGACCCGCTGCGCCTCGCCCCCCGACAGCTCGCGGGGAAGCGCCTGCGCGCGCCCGCCGACCCCGAGCGCCGCGAGGAGCCGCGCGGCCCGCTCCCCGGCCTCCCCGCGCGGGGTCCCGAGGACGTGGATCGGCGCGAGGGTGACGTTCTCGAGCGCGGTCAGGTGGTCGAAGAGGAAGTGCTGCTGGAAGACCATCCCCACCTGCCGCCGGAGGGCCCGGAGAGCGGCCCCGGACGGGAGGCGGCCCGGGGAGAGCGTCACGCCCCCCACGGCGGCCTCGCCGCCGTCGAACGGCACGAGGCTCGCGATCACCCGGAGGAGCGTCGTCTTCCCCGCGCCGGAGGGCGCCATCACCGCGAGGATCTCGCCCCGGCGGACCTCGAGGTCGACCCCGCGGAGCACGTCGCTCGCGCCCTGCCTGAGCGTCAGCCCCCGCAGGGAGAGGACCGTCTCGCTCACGAGGTCGGCGCCTTCCAGCGCGCCTCGAGCCGGCGGGCGAGGCGGGCGAGGGGGAGCGACATGGCGAGGTAGATCGCCCCGCAGAGGGCGCCGGGCACCAGCCACGTCCCGGCGTTCACGGCGAAGATGGAGGTCTGCTTCGTCAGCTCGACGACCGTGATGACGGAGACGAGGGAGGAGTCCTTCAGCAGGGCCACGAAGTCGTTCGTCATCGGGGCGAGGGCCAGTCGGAAGGCCTGCGGCCCCCGGACGAGCCGCAGGACCTGCGCTTCGGTGAGCCCCAGCGTCCGGGCGGCCTCGAGCTGCCCCTTCGGGACGGCCTCCATCGCCCCGCGGTAGATCTCGCTCTCGTAGGCGGCGTAGTTGAGCCCGAGCCCGAGGAGGGCCGCGACGAAGGCCGGGAGCTTCACGAACGCGGAGAGGCCGTAGTAGAGGACGAAGAGCTGGAGGAGGACCGGCGTCCCCCGCGTCGCCTCGACGTAGACCGTCAGGAGGAGCCGCAGGGGCCCGGCGCCGTAGATCCGGCCGGTCGCCACGAGGACGCCGACCGCGACGGCGAGCGCCATCGCGAGGCAGGAGAGCACGATCGTGACGAGCGCCGCGCGGAGGATCGACGGCAGGTAGCCGGCGACCAGGGCCGCCATCGGCGGACGGACGGCCGGGGCCGGCGCCCCGTCCCCCGCCGCCGGCGTCGCCCCCGCGACGCGGGCGAAGAGCGCCCGCTGCCCCTCGTCCCAGCCGCCCCATGCCCGGAAGATCCGCTCGAGCGTCCCGTCGCGCATCCGATCGCGGAGGATCCCGTCGATCCGGTCGCGGAGGGGGGCGTTCCCCGGCGCGAGGACGCCGACGTAGTGCCCGACGGCGACCGTCCCCGGCTGGATGGCGAGGCCGGCATTCCGGCGGACCGACCGCTCGGCCAGGATGTGGTCGAGCAGCACCGCGTCGAGCCGGCCGCCGGCCAGGTCGGCGTACGGGTTCACGTCGTCGTCGTACGAGACGGGCTCGACGCCGTGCTCCTTCTTCGCCGAGAGGAGCAGCTCGTAGGCGATCGTCCCCCCCAGCGTGCCGACCCGCCGCCCGGCGAGGTCGGCGAGGGTCCGGAAACGCCCCCGGTCGGCCTCCCGGACGGTCAGCACCTCGCGGAACTCGAAGTACGGGACGGTCACGGCGAGCGTCGCCCGGCGGGCCGGGGTCTCCTCGATCCCGCTCATTCCGATGTCGAAGTCGCCGCGCACGACGGACGGGTCGATCGACGTGAACGCCACCTGGACGAAGCGGGGCGCCCGGCCGAGGCCCTTCGCCAGCTCCGCGGCGATGTCCACGTCGAACCCGCGGACCCTCGACGGGTCGGACGGGTCGGCCTCCACGATCGGGGGGCCCCCCTCCGCCTCGCCCCCCCCCCCGGGCCCCGGCGGGGGGGGGGCGGCCCCCCAGCCCCTGTCGACCGGCCGGGAGGAGCTCGCCGTCGTCGCCCCGGCCGGGCCCGAGCGCGACGCCCTCGCCGCGGCGGCCCGGCGCCGCCCCGGCGCGGTGGTGCTGGTGGCCGA
>DAOMFB010000457.1:0-2628 GCA_035429585.1 Thermoanaerobaculia bacterium | reverse complement strand
GG
The DNA here is from genome assembly GCA_035429585.1 of Thermoanaerobaculia bacterium. Lineage (GTDB taxonomy): Bacteria > Acidobacteriota > Thermoanaerobaculia > UBA5066 > UBA5066 > DAOMFB01. The sequence goes on along the minus strand of DAOMFB010000457.1, from coordinate 2,626 downwards.
CTTCACCCGGAAGTCGTAGTGGAAATAGGCCACGCGGGCGATCGCGTCGAGCTTGTTGAAATCGAGCAGCCCCGACCCGCCCCGGCGGGCTCGGGCCGCCTCGAGCATCACGTCCAGCGTCGTCCGGCGCGGCGCGAAGCCCAGGACGCGCCGCGCCTTCCGGTTGTCCGCCACGCAGGGGTAGCGGAGGTAGTGGGCGTGAATGCCCGGCATCAGCCCGATGCCGAGCTCCCAGGCCGCCTCGTAGAGGACGTAGGCCAGGCCGTGGGGCACGGGGACGGGCAGCGAGCCGAAGAGGAGCCGTGCCGTGGAGATCGGGAGGACGCCCTCCGGTGCGATGTTGAAGACGCCGGTCGCGGACGGGTCGTCGAGGGCCAGGAGGAGGGCCTGGACGGCGTCGTCGACATGGAGCGCCTGGATCAGGGGGTCGTAGCCCATCAGCGACACCGCGAACGGCGCCGCGAGCGCGCGGCCCCGGTAGTCCCTGACGTCGGCCGACATGAACGGGGCGAACCGCAGAACAGTCACCTTCGCGTCGGCGTGCCGCCGGGCGTGCGTCCGGGCGTGCCCCTCCGCCTCGACGAAATCGCGGACGAACCGGTCCTGCGGATCCGGCCGGAGCGGGTGCTCCTCGCTCAGGAAGTTCGGGTTGTCACCCCGCGCGCCGTAGACGAGCGTCGTGGAGCCGACGACGAGGCGCGGCACCTTCGCCTCGCCCGCCGCGGACAGGACGTGGAGCGAGCCGATCGCGTTCAGCTCGTGCGCGTACGTGGTGTTGCGGGACGGGCTCCGGATCTGGGCGAGGTGGACGATCACGTCCGGGCGCTCCTCCTCGAGGAGCTTGAAGACCGTGCCGTCGGCGTGCGGCAGGTTCAGGTCGAGAAACCGGTGCCGGAGGCCGGGGGGCGCCTCGGGCGGCGGCACGAGGTCGAGCACGACGATGTCGTGCGTCTCGCGCGCGCCGAGAGCGCGCACGAAACGGGCGCCCAGGGGGCCGGCCCCTCCCGTGACGACCACCTTCGGGCGGGGCGGGGCCGGCGGCGCGAACTCGACCACCCGCGCGCCGCGGCGGCGCCGTGTCGCCCCGCGCTCCTCGGCCTTCGCCACCGTGCGCCTACTTCTTCTTCCGCGGCGCCCGGGGCGCCGACCGGCCCTTCAGCTCGGCCAGCTCGGCCTCGAGGGCGGCGATCCGGTGCTCCAGCTTCGAGACCTCCTTACGCGTCGCGACGTTCACCGTCTTCATCGCCTCGGCGACGCGCTTGTCGACCTCTTCCTTGGCCGCGACCCCCTTCTTCAGGACCTCGATGAAGGCGGGGTTCGCCATCAGCTTGTTCGAGACCTCGGTGAGGAACTCCTCGCCGCGGGACCGGAGCTGGGAAAGGAGCGGTTCCACCATCTTCGCCTCCTTGGCGTCGGCTGCTAGAGTCGGATTATGGCTCCATTCACCAGCCCGAAGGAGTTCCGGAGGGTCTTCGACGAGCTCTTCTCCCTCCTCTCCCGGGACCGGGAGGCCGGCCCCCGCCTCCGGGAGAAACGGGTGCCCCAGCGATTCGTCTTCACGGACGTGGGCCTCGTCCTGAACGTGCGGGACGCCGACGAGAAACGGGCCGGCAAGGGCGAGCATCTCGTCTGGACGTGGGGGGCCGGGAAGGGGTCCTGGGAGCCGAAGGTCACCCTGGAGATGACGGCCGACGTGGCGAACCGGTACTTCCAGGGAAAGGAGAACATCCCTCTGGCCGTGGCGCGGGGGCGGATCCGCATCGCGGACGGCGACCTCCGGGACGTCCTCGACCTCCTGCCGATCGTCCTCCCCTTCCACCCGAAGTGGGTCCGCCACCTGAAGTCCTCCGGGCAGCTCCACCTGCTGGCGTAGGGCGCGTGCGCGACGTCGCTTTCCTCCCGGCCGGTCTCCTCGACCGGCGGCTCCTCGTCGTCTCCGGAAAGGGGGGCGTCGGGAAGACGACCGTCGCCGCGCTCGTCGCCGCCGCCGCCGCCCGCTCGGGGCGACGCGTGCTCCTCGTCTCCTCCGACGGCAGGGGCGACGCGGCGGCCCTCTTCGGCCGCGACGACCCGGGCTACGCCGAGGCCGACCTCGCGCCGTCGCTCCGGGGGCTGACGACCGACTTCGACCCCCTCCTCGCCGACTTCGTCCACACCGCGGCGCCGATCTCCTTCGTCGCCGACCGGATCCTCGCCTCCGCCACTTTCCGCTACTTCACGCGCGCCACGCCGGGCCTGCCGGAGCTCCTGCTGCTCGGAAAGATCCGCGAGGTCCTGAAGCGGACGAAGGGGACGCGGAGGTCGCCCCGCTACGACCTCGTCGTCCTCGACGCGCCGGCGACGGGCCACGCCCGGTCGCTCCTCCGGGTCCCCCGGGCGATCCTCGCGACGACGCCCGCCGGTCCCCTCCGGCACGTCGCGCACGACCTCGACCGCCTCCTCTCCGACCCCGCGGCCGCCGCCCTCGTCGTCGTCGCCGAGCCCGCCGAGTTCGCGACCCGGGAGGCCGAGGAGCTGTCGGCCGCGGCCGCGTCCGACGCCGGCCTCGCCACGGCCCTCGTCGTCGTGAACCGGATCGGGCGGAGCGGGCGGCGCGCGTACCCTCCGGAGACCTCCCTTCCGGACC
>DAOMFB010000456.1:0-2630 GCA_035429585.1 Thermoanaerobaculia bacterium | reverse complement strand
CGGCGGCGGACGGGAGCGGCGACGCGACCGCGGGCCCGTCGCTCCGGCTCCAGGCCTCCGTCCCGGCGCTCGCCGCGGGGGAGACGGCGACGATTTCCCTCGTGGGCGACGGCGGCCTCTACGACGCCCGCCAGATCGAGCTGAACATCGAGTGGAACCCGGGGATCCTCGAGGTGACCGGGATCACGCCGGGCCCGTGGAGCGCCGCCGCCGGCGCGGACGAGATCCGCCTCGAGGCGGACCGGACCGCCGGCCGCGCCCGGATCCAGCTGCTCCGGCGGGGCGACGCCTGGGGTCTCCCCGAGGGCCCGCTCGCGCTCCTTACGATCCGCGGGACGGGGACGGGAATGGCCTTCGTCCGGGCCTCGGCCGGCAGCGCCGTCACGAAGCGGGGGAACCTGGCCCCCGTCGTCCTGCCGGCGGCCGTCACCGTGGCGCGGAAGGGCTGACAGGAGCCGCCATGTTCCGCTCCCGGTCGCGAGGCTACTCCCTGACCGAGCTTGTCATGGTCGTGGCCTGCATCCTGATCCTGACGGCGGCCATCGTCCCGGTGACGCGCCTGGGGGTGCAGCGCCAGCGGGAGGCGGAGCTCCGCGAGGCGCTGCGCGTGATGCGGAGCGCCATCGACGACTACAAGCGCCTGTCGGACCAGGGGCTCATCCCGATCGACATCGGGACGGAGGGCTATCCCAAGACCCTGGAGGCCCTCGTGGAGGGAGTCGACCTCGTCGGCCAGGTGAAGAAGAAGCGGCGCTTCCTCCGGAGGATCCCGGTCGATCCGATGACGCAGAAGGCCGAGTGGGGCCTCCGCAGCTACCAGGACGAGCCCGACGCGCGGTCGTGGGGGCGGCAGAACGTCTACGACGTCTACTCGCTCTCGGACGGGACCTCCCTCGACAAGTCGAAGTACAAGGACTGGTGAGATGAGACGCCGACACCGGGGATTCACGCTCATCGAGCTGCTGGTCGTCGTGGCCATCATCGGCATCCTCACGGCCGTGGCGCTTCCCAACCTCGCCCAGCACCCGCGGCGGGCGCGCGAGGCGGCCCTGAAGCAGGACCTCTATACGTTCCGGACCTGCATCGACCAGTATTTCGCCGACAAGGGGCACTATCCCGAGTCGCTGCAGGCGCTCGTCACGGAGCGCTACATCCGGAAGATCCCGGTCGACCCGTTCACCAAGTCGGCCGACACGTGGGAGGTCGTCATGGAGGAGCCGGACGCCTCCGAGGCGGCGCCCGAGCATCCGCCGGGCATCATCGACGTGAAGTCGGGGTCGAAAGAGCTCGCGCTGGACAAGACGCCCTACAACACATGGTGATTCCGGGGGGGACGCGGACGCGGTGGGCGAGGCGGTGCGCCGGGGTCGTCCCCCCGACGAAGGGGCCCCATCCCCTTCGTCCCCCCCGTCGCCGGTCTGCGGTCCGGGGATACACGATGGTGTTCCTCCTCGTGGGGATGACCGTGATGGCGGTCCTGATCGCGGCCGTCCTGCCGCTGGCGTCGGCCCAGATGCAGCGCGACAAGGAAGCGGAGCTCATCTTCCGCGGCCTTCAGTACGCCGAGGGGATCCGGAACTTCAAGAAGCGGTACGGACGGTACCCGAACTCCCTCCGGGAGATGTTCGAGACGCGTCCGCGGACGCTCCGCAAGCTCTGGAAGGACCCGATCACCGACTCGAACGACTGGGGCCTCATCACGTCGACGGCGGGCGCGCCGGCGCGGGGGGCGCCGGTCACCGGCCCCGGCAGCGCGCCGCCCGGCGCCACGGGCTTCGCCGCGCAGCCGACGCCGTCTCCGACGCCAACCCCTTCCTTCGGCGGCGCCTCGGGGCCGGGGAGCACGCCGCAGACGGGGCCCATCACCGGCGTCTACTCGAAATCGAAAAAGAAGGCGTTCCGGATCTACGACGGACGGGACGTTTACGCGGACTGGCACTTCACCGAGGCGTCGCTCCTCGGAGCCGGCGTTCCCCTGCCGTCCCCCCCCGGCCCCGGCGTCCCCGCCGTGCCCACGCCGCGGCCGGGCTCGAACGGACCCCCCCGGTAGAATCGGGCGTGCTCGAGCGCCGCCTCTCCGACGGAACGGCCGTTTGGCTCGATCCGATGCGCGACGTCCGGAGCGTGGCCCTCGGCATCTATGTCGCGGCCGGGTCGGCGGACGAGGCGGCGGGGGAGCGCGGGGCGACCCATTTCCTGGAGCACCTCCTCTTCCGGCGGAGCCGCCGGCGGTCCGGGGCCGCCATCGCCCGGATGACGGACCGGCTCGGGGGCGAGTGCGACGCCTACACGACGAAGGACGTCGTGGCGTTCCACGCGCGGACGACCGCGGAGCGCGCGGACGAGGCCCTCGACCTCCTGCTCGACCTGACGGCGTCTCCCGCCTTCACCCCGGAGGACGTCGAGGTGGAACGGGACGTCATCCGCGAGGAGATGGCCGGGGCGAAGGACGGGCCGGAGGACTTCCTCCACGCCGCCTTCCTCAGGCGCCTCTGGCCGGCGCACCCGCTCGGCGCGCCGATCCTGGGCACCGAGGAGAGCGTCCGGGCCCTTTCCGCGGCCCGCCTCGCGCGCCGCTTCCGGGCGGTCTTCCGGCCGGAGCGGACGCTCGTGGTGGCTGCCGGCGCCTT
>DAOMFB010000455.1:0-2647 GCA_035429585.1 Thermoanaerobaculia bacterium | reverse complement strand
TCCGGCCTCAAGCCCGCCCGTGACGGCGACGGTCTCTCCCTTGGGGGAGGTGCGGAGCGAGTGGTCGATCAGGGCGAAGAGGAGGCGCTCCACCCGCTCGCGATCGCCGCGAACCGGCGGCAGGTCTCCGGGGAGGTCGACGGTCAGCGCGCAGCCGCGCCGCAGCGCCGCCGACGCGAGGTCGGGGCGCAGTCCGGCGAGGACGTCGGCGAGGGGCACGTCGGCGAGCGCGGCCGCCGAGCGCGCCCGTCCGGCCACCGCCGCGTCCAGGAGGTCCGCGATGAGCCGCTCGAGCCGGCGGAGGCTCTCGGCGGCGTTCGCGAGGAGGCGCGCGGGCTGCTCCGGGATCCCGTCGGAGAGGTCCGACAGAACGACCTCGAGGTGAGACTGGACGATGGCGAGCGGCGTCCGGAGCTCGTGCGCGGCGGCCGTCCAGAAGCGGGCGCGCGCGGCGTCGGCCTCGCGCAGGCGCCGCTCGATCGCGGCCAGCTGGCGGTTCGACTCGGCGACCTCCTTCTCGAGGACGAGCTCCCGGGCCCGCCGGGCGTGGTCGGGCCGGAGGTCCCGGAGCGTCAACGCCGACCAGCCGCTCTGGCTGTAGGTCTCGTCGGACGCCGGCAGCGAGAGGACCTCGACGGGGATCGTCTCGCCGCTCGCGTCGGCGAGCCGGGCCCGCCGCACGATCACCTCGGAGCCGGCGCTCTCCGAGAGCGGGCCGAACTCGTCCTCGGGGAGGGCCGGGCGGAGGAGCGTGCGGTAGTCGAGTCCGGCCAGCTCCGCCGCCACCCGCCCCGTCAGGGCGAGGAAGGGCGGATTGGCGAGGAGGATCTCCCCGGAGGTGGCGACGAGCGCCGTCGGCTCGGGAACGCCCCGGAAGAGGAGCTCGACGGCCCGGAGGCGCTTCTTCTCGGCCTTCTCCCCGGTGCCGCGGGGCGCCCGGAGGTCCCGGACGGCCTGCAGGAGGCGGACCGTCGCGCTGACGAGGGCCACGTCGGTCAGGCCGAACGGCGCGGTGTCCCGGACGGCGTGGAGGTAGAGCGCGCTTCCCTCCCCGGGGAGCCGCTGGCAGAGCAGCGAGCGGACCGGAGCCCCGGCGAGGTAGGGGCTGGCGTCTCCCATCAGCGGATCGCTCTCGACCTCCTCCACGAGGACGGCGCCGGAGCGCGCCGCCGCGGCGCGCAGCTCGGGATACCGGGCGATCTCGACGCCGCGCCCCACGGCGGACGGGCCGAGGCTGGAGGCGACGACCGAGGCCTGCGCGTCGCCCGGCTTCCAGCGGAAGAGGCTGACGCGCGACGCCTCGAGGAAGCGGGCGAGCTGCCGGAGCGCGCGTTCGCTGAGGTCCTCCTGGCGGTCGAGCGCCTCCTCCCAGAGGGCCAGGAGGGCCGCCAGCTGCGCCCGGGTGAGGAGGAGGGCCGAGCCGGCGTCGCCGGCCCCCGCGCCGAGGGCGGCCGCGGCCTCCGCCCACCGGTCCGGCGGGAGGACCTCGACGGTCGGCGCCCGCAGCGCCTCGTCCCCGCTGGCGAGGACGAAGACGGGGGGCGGGGTCCGGTCGGCGGGAAGGCGCGTCACCAGGGGTGCGGCGTCGGCGAGGCGCCCCGGCGGCACGACGAGGACGGCGTCCGGGCGCTCGCGGGCGGCGATCGCGACGGCGTCGTCGAGATTGCCGGCGACCAGCACCTCGGCGCCCGCTTCGACGAGGGTCTCCCGGATTCCTTCCGGAACTTCCCCGAGGGGCGCGTACACCAGGAAGGGACGCATGAGACCCTGTGCACACAAGGTAGCACAGCGCCCGCTATAATTTTTCGGTGAAGATCGACCGCGAGCTCGTCGCGAAGGTCGCCCGCCTCGCCGCGCTCGAGCTCTCCCCCGGGGAAGAGGCCGAGCTGTCGGGCCAGCTGACCCGGATCGTGGAGCACTTCGAGGCGCTGCGGGGCGTTCCCGAGGAGCTGCTCGAGGGGGCGCCCGACGCCCCCGCCGCGCCCCTGCGCCCCGACGAGCCCCGGAGCGCGTCGCCGGGCCGCATCGTCGAAGAGAACGCACCCGAGTACGCCCACGGACACTTCGTCGTGCCGCGCGTCGTCTCGAGGGACTGAGGTTGCCCGGACCCGCCGACGCCCTGCTCGACGGCCCGGCGTCGGATCTCGCGGCGGCCGTCGGCTCCCGGGCGGCGCGGGCTGCCGACGTCGTCGCGGCCTCCCTCGAACGCGTCCGGGCGGCCGCCGGCCGGCTCGGCGCGTTCCTTCACGAGGCGGGGGACGGGGCGCGCCGGGCCGCGGAGGAGGTGGACCGCCGCGTGGCCGCGGGCGAGGCTCTCCCCCTGGCGGGCGTGCCGCTGGCCGTGAAGGACAACATCAACGTGGCGGGCCTTCCGTCGACGGCGGGCTCCCGCCTCCTCGCGGGCTTCGTCGCGCCGGACGACGCGACCTGCGTCGCCCGGCTCGTCCGCGCCGGCGCGGTCGTCGTCGCCAAGACGAACTGCGACGAGTTCGGCATGGGCTCCTCGAACGAGAACTCCGCCTTCCGGCCGGTGCGGAACCCGTGGGACCTCTCCCGGGTGCCCGGCGGATCCTCGGGCGGCTCGGCGGCGGCCGTGGCGGCCGGGACGGTCCCGCTCGCCCTCGGCACCGACACGGGAGGCTCCGTC
>DAOMFB010000454.1:0-2656 GCA_035429585.1 Thermoanaerobaculia bacterium | reverse complement strand
ACAGCCAGTGACCGGTCTGATGGTGGTAGGTCTCGACCTCGCCCGGCTTGACGAGCCCGAGCTTCTCGCGCGCGATCTTCTCGAGCGCCCGCGGGTCGTTCTTCAGCGCGGCGACCTCGGCCTCGAGCTTCCGGTTCTCGGCGTCGATCCGCGCCACCCCCTCCTGGGCGGCGCGCAGCTCGGCCCGCTGGCGGCGCACCTGGAGGAAACCCCGGTCGCCGACGAAGAAGAGCGCGAAGAGGATGGTGGAGAAGACGAGCGAGAGGAGGAAGTACGAGGCGGGCTTCACCGCGGGACGGTCGGGGCGCGCCCCGGGAGCACGGACCGGCTCCTCGGGCGGCTCCTCCGCGCGCGCGACGTTCTGCCGGTCGGCGTAGTTCTGCGGGAGACGGCGCAAGCCGATCCCCGGCGGGCGTTCGCCCGGCGGCGCGACGACCTTGGTGAAGCGCACGTTCTATTGTCGCGCAGGCCGGCGCCGCCCGGAAGGCGAAGAACGGGCGGGCGGCCTCAGGAGGCGGGCTTGAGGTCGGAGATCTCGAGGACGAGCCGCATCCGGACGGTCGTCGTCCCGTCCGCCACGAGGCCCTCCAGCGTGTACCGCTTCGCGTAGAGGAGCTCCCCGGCGCGGGCGAACTCGAGCCGGACGCGGGGCTCCGAGAGGTCGCGCGGGGCGTCGGCCGGGGTCAGCTCGGCCCAGAGCGGGGTCAGCGTGGCGCAGTCCCAGGCGAGGTGCCCCTCGGAGGCGGTTGCCCCCTCGAGGGCGGGAGCGAACGCGGCGCCGCACTGTCCCGGCGGGAGCGCGAGGGGCGTGAAGGAGAGGCCGATCCCCTTGGGGGAGAGTGCCGCCATCCCTCCGGGCTCCGCGGCGGGCGGCACCGGCGAGAAGCTCTTCCTCCGCTCGTCGGTGACGTCCTTCCCCCCGTCGGTGGCGCGGACCAGCTCCAGCGCCTGCCAGCCGTCGCCGGTCCGGATCCGGACCGTCTCGACGTCCTCGGCGAGGACCGCGCCGGAGAGGGAGAGGACCTGCGTCCGCATCGTCCGGAGGTACTCGCCGGCGAAGCCTCCCGACTCGAAGCGGGCGGCGGCCTCGGCGAGCCGGGCGACCTCCGCCGCCTCGCGTGGGGCGGGCGTCAGAAGCGTGGCGGAAAGGGCGAAAACGAGGGGGAGGGGGCCAAACATGAAGCGCGGAGGGTACCACGCGGGTCAAGGCGGCCCGTTCCCCCCGCGTACAAGCGCCCCGGAGCTATCCCTTGACGGTCGAGAGCCCCGGCCAGACGGCGTCGCTGCCGAGGTCCTCCTCGATCCGGAGGAGCCGGTTGTACTTGGCGATCCGCTCGCTCCGGCAGAGAGAGCCCGTCTTGATGAAGCCGGCGTTCGTGGCGACGGCGAGGTCGGCGATCGTGGTGTCCTCGGTCTCGCCCGAGCGGTGCGACATGACGGTGACGTAGCCCGCCGTCTGGGCCATCCGGACGGCCTTCAGGGTCTCGCTGACCGTCCCGATCTGGTTCACCTTCACGAGGAGGCCGTTCGCCACGCCGTCGCGGATGCCCGCCGCGAGGATGGCCGGGTTCGTGACGAAGACGTCGTCGCCGATGAGGTGGATCTTCGAGCCGAGCCTCTGGGTCATCAGCTTCCAGCCGTCGCGGTCCTGCTCGGCGCAGCCGTCCTCGATGGAGACGATGGGGTAGTCGGCGACGAGCGCCTCCCAGAAGGCGACCATCTCGGCGGAGGTGAGCTTCTTCCCCTCGAGGAGGTACTTCCCGTCCTCGAAGAACTCCGAGGCGGCCGGGTCGAGGGTGATGAAGACGTCCTTGCCGGCCTTGTAGCCCGCCTTGCCGATCGCCTCGACGATCACGTCGAGCGCCTGGCGCGAGGTGGCCACGTCGGGAGCGAATCCCCCCTCGTCGCCGACGCCGGTCGCCAGCCCCTTCGCCTTGAGAATCCCCTTCAGCGTGTGGAAGACCTCGGCCCCGGCCCGGAGCGCCTCGCGGAAGGAGGGGGCGCCGGCGGGGAAGAGCATGAACTCCTGCGGGTCGAGCGGGTTGTCGGCGTGCGCCCCGCCGTTCAGGACGTTCATCATCGGGACGGGGAGCGTGACGGCGGCGGGTCCGCCCACGTACCGGAAGAGGGGCAGGCCGCACGCCTCGGCCGCGGCCCGGCAGACCGCCATCGAGACCCCGAGCATGGCGTTGGCGCCCAGCTTCGCCTTCGTCTCGGTCCCGTCGAGGTCGATCATCATCCGGTCGATCTCGGCCTGCTGCCGCGCGTCCATCCCCTCCAACTCGGGGGCGATCGTGTCGTTCACGTTCCGGACGGCGCCGAGCGTCCCCTTCCCGAGGTAGCGCTTCTTGTCGCCGTCGCGGAGCTCGAGCGCCTCGCGCGTCCCCGTCGAGGCCCCCGACGGCACGGCCGCCCGCGCGGAGGCGCCCCCTTCGAGCAGACACTCGACCTCGATCGTGGGGTTCCCGCGCGAATCCAGGATCTCCCTCGCGTGCAGGCTCTCGATGGCGTACATGGCCTCTCCTCTCCGGCGTCGGGCGCGTGCGTCTCCGCTTGCAGTCGGCGGAGCAATGGCGGGATTCTACGGGCGGGGAGGGTCGACGGACTGATGCGGAAGCCTCAGGAACGCCGGGTGCTGGCGGCCGCCGTCCTGGCG
>DAOMFB010000453.1:0-2657 GCA_035429585.1 Thermoanaerobaculia bacterium | reverse complement strand
AGCGCGGAAGCGGGGCCGCCGCTTCTCTTCACGCGGCCTAAGCGATCGCCGTTCCCCGTCGTGACGAACCTCTTCTGGACAAAGCAGCGGATCGAGATGGCCTTCGGGACGCGCCCGTCGGAGTTCGTGAAGACGGCCGCTCGCGCCGCGACGGAGCTGCTCCCGCCGACGCTCCCGAAGCTCTGGGGCTTCCGGGAGTTCTTCGCGCGGGCGCTGAAGGTCGGGACGGCGCGCGCCTCCGCCGTGCCGGTGACCGAAATCGCGGACGACCGGTTCGACCTGAGGACGCTCCCCGCCCTGACGGGGTGGCCCGAGGACGGCGGCCCCTTCCTGACGCTCCCGCTCGTCTATTCGGAAAAGCCTGCCACCGGATTGCAGGACCGGCCCGGACATGTCGAGTCGAACCTCGGCATGTACCGGATGCAGATCCACGACGCGAGGACCCTCGGGGTCCACTGGCAGATCGGGAAGGGGGGCGGCTTCCACTACCACGTGGCCGAGTCGCGCGGCGAGGCGCTGCCGCTCACGATCTTTCTCGGCGGTCCCCCCGCCGCCATCCTCGGCGCGATCACGCCGCTCCCCGAAGGGCTGCCGGAAGTCCTCCTCGCCTCGCTCGTCCTCGGCGAAAAGCTCCCGATGACCGAGGTCCCGGGCCACCCGCACCGGCTCCTCGCCACGGCGGAGTTCGCCATCAGCGGCCGCGTCCCGCCGAAGGTGCGGCGCTCCGAGGGCCCCTTCGGCGACCACTACGGCTACTACTCGCTGGCGCACGACTACCCGGTCCTCGAGGTGGGCCGCGTCTGGCGCCGCCGCGAGCCGCTCTTCCCCGCCACGGTCGTCGGCAAGCCGAAGCAGGAGGACTTCTTCCTCGGCGACTACGTGCAGGAGCTGCTGTCGCCCCTCTTCCCGCTCCTGATGCCGAGCGTCCTCGACCTCTGGAGCTACGGCGACACGGGCTTCCATTCGCTCGCCGCAGCCATCGTGAAGGACCGGTACGGGCGCGAGGCGATGGCCTCGGCCTTCCGGATCCTCGGCGAGGGGCAGCTCTCGCTGACGAAGTTCCTCCTCCTGACCGACGCGCGACGGGACCTCCGCGACTTCCGCGGGCTCCTCGTCCACCTCCTGGAGCGGTGCCGGTTCGAGACGGACCTGTTCGTCTTCTCGAACCTCTCCATGGACACCCTCGACTACACGGGACCGAAGGTGAACGAGGGGTCGAAGGGGGTCCTCGTGGGGCTCGGGGAGAAGGTCCGCGACCTTTTGGCCGAGTTCCGCGGGGCCCTCCCCGCGGGGGCGCGCGCCGCCGCCGTCTTCGCGCCCGGCGCCCTCGTCGTCGAGGGGCCGAGCTGGGCCGACGACGCCGGCTTCCCGGAGCGCCTCGCCGCCGACCCCGCCGTCGCGGCGTGGCCGCTCGTCGTCCTGGCCGACGATGCGGCCCTCACCGCGGCGGACGAGGCGTCGTTCCTCTGGCGCGTCTTCACGCGCTTCGAGCCGGCGGCCGACCTGCACGGCAGGAGATCCATCGTCCGCAACCACGTCGCCTTCTCGCCCCCCGTCGTCCTCGACGCGCGGACGAAGCCGTGGATGCCCCGCGAGGTGGAGGCCGATCCTGAGACGGCATCTCGAGTTTCACGCCGCTGGAAGGAGTACTTCCCCGGACGTTAAACTCGCGGCTCCCGGCAGGGACCATCATGACCAAGCCCCTCGGAGTCGGAGACGCCCTCGTCGAATCAGGTGACCTGACGGTCCGGCGGTTCGGCCGCGCCTCCAACTGGCGCAAGCAGCACGGCGGGACGATCGAACGGGCCCTCCTCGCCACGGGCGCCGTCTCCGAGGAGGTCCTCTCGTCGGCCCTCTCGCGCACGTACGACCTGCCGGCCGCCACGCGCGACGACCTCGCCGCCGCCGACCCGGACCTCGTCGCGGGGCTCGCCGCGAAGGAGCGGCGGCGGCTGCGCGCCCTTCCGTTCCGGCACGAGGGAAACCTCCTCGACGTCGCCGTCTCGGACCCCCGGAACGTCCTCCTCGCCCAGGTCCTCGGGGAGGCGACGGGCTTCAAGGTGAAGCTCTACGTCACGCCCGACCCGGTCCTCGAGGACCTGCTCGACTGGTTCGAGAAAGGGGCTCCGCCTCCCCCGCCGCCGCGCCTCGGGCCGGCCGCCGAGGCGCCCGTTCCGGAGGCCCCCGGCGCGGAGCCGACCGTCTCGCCGGACGCCGTGGAAAAGCTGGGCCGGGCCGTCGTGGCCGAGGCGCTCCGCTTCTCGGCCTCGGAGATGACGCTCGGCGTCGACACGCGGGGCGGGTTCGTGAGGACGTTTCACTCCGACCACCCCGCCCTGACCCAGCGCCTCTCGGCCGCCCTGCCCGGACCGCTCATCCGGTGGTTCGAGAGCCGGTGCCGCCGCGAAGGAGGCTTCGTCGTGGAGCTCGTGATACCGGGCGAGCCGACACAGCGCCGGCGGATCGAGCTGCTCGGCTCGAGCCTCGAGGAGGCGCGGCTCCGTTTCGCCGACCTTCCGCCGGCGGCGACGCGCTGAGCTTTCTCTAGACCGAGGCGGGCGGAGGCTGCGAGCCCGAGGGACCCCCCCCGCCGCGCCGCCCGCGACGCCGGCGCCGGCGGCCTCCGCCGCCGCCGCCCTGGGCCTGAGGCTGCGCAC
>DAOMFB010000452.1:0-2663 GCA_035429585.1 Thermoanaerobaculia bacterium | reverse complement strand
TCCGCAAGCGCGCCGAGCGCTCCGGGGCGCCGGCCCTGCTCCACCGCGACCTCGACCTGACGCTCCGCGCCGCGCGCGACGTCTTCGCCCAGGAGTTCTCCGTCCTCTGGGTCGACGACGACGACGAGTACCGGCGCATCGTCGAGTTCCTCGACCAGGTGCAGCCGAACCTCGTCGGCAAGGTGAAGCTCTACCGCAAGTCGAACCCCCTCTTCGAGGAGCTCGGCGTCGAGGCGGAGATCGAGAACGCCCTGAAGTCGAAGGTCTGGCTCAAGTCGGGCGGCTACATCGTCATCAACCAGACCGAGGCGCTCGTCGCCATCGACGTCAACACCGGGAAGTACATCGGCAAGAAGAGGCTCGAGGACACGGTCCTGCGCACGAACATGGAAGCCGTCCAGGAGATCGTGCGGCAGATCCGCCTCCGCGACCTCGGGGGGCTCCTCGTCGTCGACTTCATCGACATGGAGGAGGAGGAGCACCGGAGGGAGCTCGTCACGGCCCTCGAGACCGAGCTGAAGAAGGACCGCTCGAAGAACCGCATGCTCCCCGTCTCCGAGTTCGGCCTCGTCGAGATCACCCGCAAGCGCCAGCGCCAGAGCCTGGAGCGGGCCCTCACGATGCCCTGCCCGTACTGCGCCGGGGCGGGCCGGATCAAGAACGTCACGACGATCGTCCTCGAGATCCGGCGCGAGATCCTGAAGAAGGTGGAGGAAGGCGAGGCCCACTCGCTCCTCCTGCGGGTGCACCCCGAGATCTACCGCGCCCTCATGGGCGAGGAGCGGCGTCTCGTGGAGGAGCTCGAGGAGCGGATCGGCATGCCGATCCACGTCCAGTCCGACGAGCACCTCCACCACGAAGGCTTCGACATCGTGCTCGAGGCGTGAGACGCCGCACGAACGCGGGGGGTCCGGGGGGCGGCGGACAGCGCCCCCCGGCGAGCGCTTCGACATCGTGCTCGAGGCGTGAGTCTCAGAACCCCACGTCGAGCGTCACCGTCACGCTCCGCGAGGCCTGCGGGTAGTAGTAGGGAATGCCGGTGAAGGCGAGGCCGCCGGGCCCCTGTGTGGCGTAGAGGTACGAGTAGCCGCTCGTCCAGAGGCTCGTCTCGTTGAGGAGGTTCTGCCCGAGGACCCTCAGGCGCGGCCGGCCGGGGAGGACCCCCGTGAGGTCGATCGACAGGCCGGCCCCGAGGACGAAGAGCGAGGGCGTCGTCAGGTCGCCGACGTTCGTGTTGTCGAGAAAGCTCCGCGCCAGATAACGCCCGTTCGCCGAGAGCGTGATCCACGGGAGGACGTCCCACTCGGCGAAGACGTTCGCCACGAGCTCCGGCGTCAGGAGCGGCGCCACGTCCGAAAAGGTCCGGCTCACGCCGCCGGCGTACGCGCCGCTCGCGTCGTAGACGTCGTAGAACTGCGTCCACTCGCTGATCCGGTTCCGGCTGGCGTTCAGCGTCCCGCCGAGGCGGAGGGACGGGAGCGGCTGCCACCTCACGTCCAGCTCGACGCCGCGGCGCCAGCTCCGGGGGACGTTCTGCCGGAGCGGAAGGCCCGTCTCCGAGAGCTGCCCCGTCAGGGCGATCTCGTCGTGGAACTCCATGTCGTAGAGGCTGGCGTGGAGGGCGAACGCCGGCGTCTTCCAGTCGAGGCCGAGCTCGACGTCCGCGAGCTTCTCCGGCCTGACCGCGGTGAAGTCGGGGAGGACGGACGCGTCGTCCTCTCCCGAGAGGAGGTCGCTCCGGGTCGGCTCGCGCGAGGTGATCCCGGCCGAGACGTAGGCCGAGAGGCCGCCGGAGAGGTCGTACCGGACCCCCAGCTTCGGGTTGAAGAACGTCCAGGAAACGGCCTCCTCCCCGGCGCCCCCCGTGTACCGGAACTCCGCCCAGCGGAGCTGCGCGTCACCGTAGACGTGCCACCGTCCGGCGTCCCAGCCCGCTTTCGCGAAACCGTTCGCCTCGTACTTGAAGCCGTGGTTCGTGTAGTCGGAGGGGCCGTCCACGACCTCGCGCGTGTGCGTGCTCTCAAAGCTGCTCCCCAGCGCCCCGAGCGTCAGGCCGACGCTCCCGAGGCGCGTCTGGAACGTGACGATCCCCCCGGCCCGCCACCAGTCGAGGCCGTACTGGTAGAGGACGGACGGGTCCGGGACGTCCCGGATCCGGTACCACCCGCCGGCGTCGCCGAAGTACGCCTGGACGGTCAGGCTCGACGCCGGCGAGAGGAATCGCGTGTAGAGCGCCTGCACGAGCGCCTGGCCGAAGGAGTCGGTTTCCTCCGGCGTCAGCGGGTTGTCGCGCGGGTTCACCTCGAGGACGGACTTCTCCGACGCGAGGAAGTCCATCTGCGTCTTCTCGCGGCCGAGGAGGCCCGTCAGCCGGAAGACCGACTCCGGGCTCTCGCGCGCGAGGCCGAAGAAGAGGCTCCCCTGCTTCACGCCGGAGTTGTCCCGGAAGCCGTCGGTCTCCTGAACGGCCGCCTTCACCCAGAACTTCAGGCCCCCGCCGAGGAGCCCCGACTGGACGGTCGCGCTCCCGCGCCACGTCCCGAAGCTTCCCCCGGAGAACCCCGCCCCGACGCCGAAGCCGTCCGACGGCTCGACGCCCTCGAAGTTCACCGAGCCGCCGTACGCCGCGGCGCCCCACGTCGAGGTGCCGACGCCGCGCTGGA
>DAOMFB010000451.1:0-2675 GCA_035429585.1 Thermoanaerobaculia bacterium | reverse complement strand
GACGCCCCGGACGTAGGGGGTCCGGAGACGCGGCAGGCCGACGAAGAAGGGCACCGCGAGGAGGAGCGCCGCCGCGACCGAGGCGGCGAGCGAGCCGCGGCCGGGCAGCTCCGCGGCGCGGGGGTCGCGCCGCCATTCCTCGGGCGCTGCGGCGAGGTCGCGGAAGATCGACCAGCGGACGAGGACGGGCCACGCCACGGCGCCGAAGGCGGCGACGAAGAGGAGGATGGAGACGTGGAACGACGTCGACACGGAGGCGACGAAGAGGAAGGCGCAGAGCACGAGCGCCATCGAGAGGTCGCGCTCCCGGCGGAGCGCCGTCAGCTTGAAGACGAGCGTGAAGAGGAGGAGGTGGAGCGTCGCCCGGAGGAGGGAGCGGCTCCCGAACCGGACGTCGAAGACGTAGACGGGGAGGTAGGCGAGACCGGCGAGATTCAGGACGAGGTTCGGGAAGCGGAGGATCCGGCCGCGCCACGCCCGGTGGAGGACGAATCCGAGCGACAGGAGGTAGGCGGCGAGGAGCCCCGCCTCGAGCGTGTAGGTGAAGAAGAGGGGGATCGGGGCGATCGCCGCGAGCGATCCGACGGCCAGGAGCCGCTCCCGGAGGAAGGGGACGGGCGCCGGCGGGGGCTTCGTCACGCCGCCCTCCCCGCGGCGGAGACCGTCACGGTGAAGACGCTGACGGACGGGGGAACCGGGACCGCGCGCGGCGCCCCGGCCGCGGGCGCGACGAGGGCGAGGGCGGAGAGGAGGGCCCGTCGGTGGGCCGGCCCCGATCCGGGCGGGAGGAGCTCCTCCCCGAGGAGAAGGCCGACCCGGCTGCCGCGGGCGAGGAGCTGCATGGCGAGGCCCGCCGCGTCCGAGACGGCCGCCTCGAACCGCGCGTCCCACGACGGGCCCGCCCCGGGGGGGCGGTGGAGCTCGAGGAGAACCAGCGCGTCGCGCCCCTCCTCCGCCGCCCGCTCCTTGATGATGAACTTCCCCTGCCGCGCCGTCTGGGGCCAGTGGACGTCGCGCGGGTCGTCGCCGAAGACGGCGTCGCGCAGGTTCCGGATCTCCGCGCCGCGCCCCTTCCTCCGTGACCGCGGGTCCCCGCTCTCCGTCTCGCGCGGGTCGGGACGCGGCGGGCGGCCAATCCGGAGGGCCGGGTAGACGATCCGTTCGTCCGACGCCTCGTGGACCCGGCCTTTCCTGAAGAGGCCGATCGGGAAGCCGCTGTAGACGAGGAGGGACTCCGCGAGGCGGCGCCCCCGCCGCGGGAAGACCAGGTCCACCCCGCGCGATTCCTCGGCCCCCGGCTCGATCCGCGGGAAGAGGATCGGCGCGGCCGCGCCCCCGATCTTCACGAGGACGGCGCGCCGCGGGAGACGGCCGCCGTTCCGGAGGCGCACCGTGAAGCGCGACGGCTCCCCGGCGAAGAGCTCCGCGGGGCCGTCGAGCGAGACCTCGAGCCCCTCGACGTTCCGGCGCGAGACCACTCCCGACACCACGAGCGTCCCGAGGAAGACGGAGACCAGGAGATAGAGGCCGTTGTTCCCGGTGTTCGTGGCGCCGATGGCGACGACGAGCGTCATCAGCACGAACCCGAGCCCGAGGTTCGTGACGCGGACGAGGATCCCCGTCTCGAAGACCCGCTTCAGGCGGCTCACCGTCGACGCGGGCTCGCGGACCTCCCTAGAGGGGGACCGGGACGTCGTCAAGGATCCTCTGGATGGCGTCGCGCTCCTTCCGGCCGGCCGCGGTGGCGTCGAACGCGCCCGGGAGGGAGGCGAGGACGCGGTGCGAGAGGACGGGGATCGCCACGCGCTTGACGTCGTCCGGCGTGGCGAAGGCGCGTCCCGAGACGAGGGCCCGGGCCTGGACGGCCCGGAAGAACCCCTGCGCGCCGCGCGGCGAGACCCCGAGGATCAGCTCGCGGCTCTTCCGCGTCCGCGCGACGATCTCGAGGACGTAGTCCATCAGCTTGTCGACGACCGTGACCCGCTCGGTCGCGTCCTGCGCCTCCCTGAGCTCGGCGAGCGACATCTCGGGGGCGAGGGCCGCGAGGACCCGGTCTGCCCCGCCCGCGATCAGGAGGCGGCGCTCCTCGGCCCGCTCCGGATAGCCGAGCGAGATCCGCATCAGGAAGCGGTCGAGCTGCGACTCCGGGAGGGGATAGGTCCCGAGGTACTCGACGGGGTTCTGCGTGGCGAGGACGAGGAACGGCTCGGGGAGGGCGCGCGTCTGCCCGTCCGACGAGACGGCGCGCTCGTTCATCGCCTGCAGGAGCGCCGCCTGGGTCTTCGGCGTCGCGCGGTTGATCTCGTCGGCCAGGAGGACCGGGGTGAAGACGGGGCCCGGATGGAACTCGAACTCCTGCGTCCGCGCGTTGAAGACGGTCAGCCCGAGGATGTCGGAGGGGAGGGTGTCGGGCGTGAACTGGATCCGGTGGACGCCGACCCCGAGCGAGCGGCCGAGCGCGGTCGCCAGCGTGGTCTTTCCGACGCCCGGGACGTCCTCGATGAGGAGGTGGCCCCGCGCGAGAAGGCAGACGACCGCGTCCTCGACGGCGGCGGCCGGCCCCCGGTAGGCCGTCCGGACGGCGGCCACGAGGCGCGCCACGGGCGTCAGGACGTGCGCCGGGACGGGGACGGCGCTCACGGCGCCTTTCTTTTTGACTGAGACGCCGACCACCG
>DAOMFB010000450.1:0-2679 GCA_035429585.1 Thermoanaerobaculia bacterium | reverse complement strand
TCGACGCAGAGGGACAGCGTTCCGCTCGCAGACCAGTCTTCGCGGGAGATCGCCGGACGCCTCGCCGCGCGGAGGCCCACCGCCACGGCCTGAAGCTCCGCCGCCTCCCCCCGCGCCCGCGCCACGTCGCGCCGCGCGAGGAGGACGGCGCACTCCCCCCGGGCCCCCGGCGCGATCCGCGAAAGCGCGGGCTCGGCCGCCTCGGGGCGTCCGGCCTTCAGCTCGAACCGCGACAGCTCCACGAAGAACGGCGTCCACTCGAACGTGCCGGCCCTCTCCGACCGGGAGAGGATCTCCTCCATCCGGAACCTGTCGCCGGCCGCGAGCGCCACGCGCGCCCGGACCGTCTCGGGAACGTCCGTGAGGGCCGAGACCGTCCGCGCCAGCGCCTCCGGCTTCACCGAGGCCGTTCGCCCGTCGAGGAAGAACCGGACGAGGTCTCCGCCCGGGTCTCCCCGCCACGGCCCCGTCGTCTCCGTCGGCCACAGCTCGAGGACGCGCGCCGCCTTCGCCCTCTCGGCCGGCGTGTCGAAGTCCGGCGCGGGGTGCCGCGCGGGCCAGCTCCGGGCGAGATTCCGGACGCCGGCCGCATCGCCCAGCCGCCACCTCTCCTCAAGCTTCTGAATGTCCGCCGCCCGCTCCGACAGCTCGGCCCTTTCCCACATCGACTGGAGCGTCGCCACGCCCGCCGGATCTCCCGCGCGTGCCGCCTCCTCCCGCGCCGCCTTCAGCGCGCCCGCCGTGCGAGGCAGGAGGGCCACCGCCTGGTCCCGCCCGAAGGCCGCCCAGGCGTGGAGGAAGCCCCGCCTCACGAATTCCGGGTCGCGGAACGCCCGAGAAAGCAGCTCCGGCGCCTCGCGGCGCTGCTCGGCCGGGAGGCGGCCCCAGTTCTCGAGGTACGCCCCCGCGTGGAAGGTCCAGATCGTCTCGTCCCCCGGTGCGGCCGACTCCGCGAGGGCGAACGGAATCGCCCACCGCTCCGACCGTTCCCAGAGGTCCGGCCGCTGGGCCCTCCGGTCCGCGGCATAGACCGCCTGCCCGAGCTGCAGCCGGTGGTACGCCCAGCCGGGGCGGGCCGCCACCCCCTCCAGCGCCAGCAGCCGCGCCGCCTCCAGCTCCTCGTCGTAGCGGCCGATCGCCGCCAGCCACGCCTGCTTCTCGGCGGGCGTCAGGTCCGTCCAGCGGAGCGGCTCGAGGGCATCGGAGAGCGCCGCGTCGACCATCACGAACGACGCCATGTCGGCCGCCGGGGCGGTCTCGGCCCGGGCCACGGCCAGGGGCCGCCGCACGTCGATCGAGAACTCCCGCGCGAAAGCCATCGCCGGGCGCCGCTGCGCAAGATCCAACCCGTAATACAGGGCCGAGAGGCCCGCGAGGGCGAACCAGAAGGCGGCGGCCAGCCGGCGGCGCATCAGGAGGCCCGACCCTTTGGCACCCACGGGAGCGGCTCGTTCCGGACGACGGCGGCGGGGTTCGACTCGAAGAGGCCCATCTCCGTCTCTTCCCCGAACGCCGTCCGCACCTTTTCCCGGGCCGCGGCCATCCGCGGCGGGCGGACGTCGAGCGAATGCGCGTCCGAGGCGACGAGGTGCGCCAGCCCCCGGTTCACGAACTCCTCCGCCGTCGACTGGGCCAGCCGCCCGAAGTCACCGAGGAGGCTTCCGGCGGTCAGCTGGACGAAGGCGCCGCGGGCCACCAGAGACGCCAGCCGCTCCGGGCTCCGCTGGAAGGCGAGGTTTCTCTCGGGGTGGGCGACGAGGGGCACCACGTTCAGCAGCTCCAGCTCGTGAAAGCTCGCTTCGGCACGGGCCGGCACGACGCCCGGCGCGAACTCGACGAGGAGGTAGCGCGATCGGTTCACCCGCGTCAGCGGGCCCGACTCCCCCTTCTCCACCAGCTCCACGACGTCCGCCGAGTACCAGAACTCGCAGCCGGGGAGGACCGACGGCGTCCCCCCGAGAAGCGTGTTCAGACGCAGGATCAGGGCGTCGCGGGCCGCCGCGTCGTCGTTCAGCCAGCTCTCGCGAAGGACGTGCGGCGTCGCCACGATCGACGTCGTCCCCTCCGCCGCGGCCGCGCGGCACATCGCCACCGCCTCGTCCCAGTCCATTGGCCCGTCGTCGATCCCGGGGAGGCAGTGGAAATGAAGGTCGATCATCCGAACGCGGCCGTCGGCGGCGGCGTCGCCGCCTCGGTGTACCCGTCGAGGGCGCCGTCCGGCTCGCCCACCGCCTCGCCGTCCACGGTCACCCAGGCATGCCCTTCGAGGGCTCCTTCCCGCCGTCGGAACCCGAAGTGGATCGCCACGCCGTCGTATCGCTCGAGCAGCCGATAGAGGACGACGGAGCGGGTGAGACAGGTGTTCAGCGGGCTGAGCCGCGCCACCGCCCGGCGGCTGGCCAGAAGCGCGGTGACGACGACATCCGGGCTTGGGGCTTGCCTCTTCTTCGCCGTTGTGGAATCCGGGAGCAGAGGCTTGTCCCGAGCCAGGTCCCGCCGGACGCTGAGCGCGCACAGGACGGCCGTCAGGTGAAGCCGCAGCCAGATCGTCACGAGTTCACGAAGCCGTCCAGCTCGACCAGGAACTTCTCGAGATCTCGGTGGGCGTCGGAGGCGCTCACACTGAATTCTGTCACCAGCCGATCCACGAGGGCCTCCGCGCCGAGGCCGGCGACCAGC
>DAOMFB010000449.1:0-2696 GCA_035429585.1 Thermoanaerobaculia bacterium | reverse complement strand
ACGAGAGGACCGGGTTGGACGAACCTCCTGTGCACCGGTTGTCGCGCCAGCGGCATGCGCCGGGTAGCGGAGTTCGGTCCGGATAAACGCTGAAGGCATATAAGCGTGAAGCCGACCCCGAGATCAGGTTTCCCCGGGGCGCAAGCCCCCTGAAGGACCGTGGGAGATGACCACGTTGATAGGCCGGGTGTGGACGCGCTGCGAGGCGCGAAGCTTACCGGTACTAATCGTCCGTGAGGCTTGGCCATAAAATTCTTGAAGCGCGAACTTGTCGGACTTGCGTCTCACCCGATTCTGTACGGAAACGAAATAGAGTTTCCGGTGGCCATATCGAGGGGGCTCCACCCGTTCCCATTCCGAACACGGCCGTTAAGCCCCTCGGAGCCGATGGTACTGCGCGGGTAACTGCGTGGGAGAGTAGGTCGCTGCCGGGAAGTTTGAAGGGCCCGGGCTCACCGCCCGGGCCCTTGTCTTTTCATGACCCGGGCGGAACCGACACGTTGTCGGTTCCCCCGGACCCCCTCCGGCCCCTTCCCAGCGGAATCGGGCGGGTCGATCGTGAGAGCATTGGGGCGATGACTTCGAAGCGCGCGCTCGTCACCGGGATCACGGGCCAGGACGGCAGCTACCTCGCCGAGCTCCTCCTGTCGAAGGGCTACGAGGTCCACGGCGTCATCCGCCGCTCCTCCTCCTTCAACACCGAGCGGATCGACCACATCTACCAGGACCCGCACGCGTCGGGGCGGCGTCTCGTCCTCCACTACGGCGACCTGAACGACGCCTCCTCGCTGAACCACGTCCTCCGGACCGTGGAGCCGCACGAGATCTACAACCTCGGCGCGCAGAGCCACGTCAAGGTGTCGTTCGACATTCCCGAGTACACGGCGGAGGTGACGGCCGTCGGCACCGCGCGCCTGCTCGAGGCGATCCGCGAGGTGGGCCTCCGGCCGCGGTTCTACCAGGCGTCGTCGTCCGAGATGTTCGGCCTGGTCGCCGAGACGCCGCAGCGGGAGACGACGCCGTTTCACCCGCGGAGCCCCTACGGCGTGGCCAAGGTCTACGCGCACTTCCTGACGGTCAACTTCCGGGAGTCTTACGGCCTTCACGCGTCGAGCGGGATCCTCTTCAACCACGAGTCGCCGCGTCGCGGCGAGACCTTCGTCACGCGCAAGATCACCCGCGCCGTCGGCCGGATCGTCCACGGCCTCCAGGAGACGGTCTATCTCGGGAACCTCGACGCACGGCGCGACTGGGGCTTCGCCGGAGATTTCGTCGAGGCGATGTGGCTCATGCTCCAGCAGGCGGCGCCGGGCGACTACGTGGTGGCCACCGGCGAGACGCACTCCGTCCGCGAGTTCTGCCAGGCGGCGTTCGCACGGGCCGGCATCGAGCTCGCCTGGCGGGGGAGCGGCGCGGAGGAGACGGGCGTCGACGCGAAGACGGGACGGACCCGCGTCGCGGTCGATCCGCGCTACTTCCGCCCCGCCGAGGTCGACTTCCTGCTCGGCGACGCGACCCGGGCGCGGACCGCGCTCGGCTGGGCGCCGAAGGTCGGCTTCGGCGGCCTCGTGGAGATGATGGTGGCCGCGGACCTCGAGAAGGCCCGCCGGGAAGCCCTTCTCGCGCGCTAGGAGGCCGGCGCCTCGTCCAGCTCGAGCGTCGCCTTGAGGTCCGGAAGCGGGCTCACGAGGGCGGCGCGCTTCGCGGCGAGACGGCGGCCCGGCGCCCCGCCCCCGGCGACGGGGAGGGTCGCCGTGACGCGCTGCTCGTCCAGGGCGATCCAGCGCGGGGCGAGGAGCGTCCCGGGCGTCTCGCGGACGGCGCGGAGGGTGTGGGGGGGGAGGGGGGGGAGACGGCCATCGCCCTGGCCCTTCCCGCGGCCCGCGCCTCGGACGATTTCGACATGGAGTTCTTCAACGCGGGCGACTACGTCCAGGCCGTCCAGGAGTCGATCGGCTCGGAGACGATCTCGAAGGTCCTCTATCCCTCGGACAAGGTCCAGAAGGGGAAGGAGCTCCGGCTCCTGCAGGAGTACTTCTTCGTCGCCTGCGCGCTGCGCGACATCCTCCGGCGCTTCCTGCGCGAGGGGAACGCGATCGACCGCTTCGCCGACAAGGTCGCGATCCAGCTGAACGACACGCACCCGGCCCTCGCCGTCGCCGAGCTGATGCGGCTCTTCGTCGACGAGCACGACGTGGCGTGGGAGCGGGCGTGGGAGATGACCGTCGCCACGCTCGGCTACACGAACCACACCCTCCTCCCCGAGGCGCTCGAGAAGTGGCCGCTGCCGCTCGTGGAGACCGTCCTCCCGCGGCACCTCCAGATCATCTACGAGGTGAACCGGCGCTTCCTCGACGAGGTGGCCCACCGCGCGCCCGGCGACCAGGCGATCCTCGCGCGCGTCTCGATGATCGAGGAGGGGGAGCCGAAGCAGGTGAGGATGGCGCAGCTCGCGGCGGCCGGGAGCCACTCGATCAACGGCGTCGCGGCGCTCCACTCGCGCCTCATCACCGAGAACCTCTTCCCCGACCTCTACCGCCTCCACCCGGAGCGCTTCAACAACAAGACGAACGGCGTGACGCCGCGCCGCTGGCTCCTGCAGGCCAACCCCGAGCTGGCGAGCGCCATCACCGAGGCGATCGGGCCGGAGGGGGTGACAGACGCCGCCCGCCTCTCGGCGCTCGCGCCGCTGCCCG
>DAOMFB010000448.1:0-2710 GCA_035429585.1 Thermoanaerobaculia bacterium | reverse complement strand
CGCCGCCGCCGGCCCCGACGGCCGCTCCGGCCCCGCCGCCGCCGCCGGCCGCGACCCCGGCTCCGGCTCCCGAGAAGAAGAAGCTCCCCAAGACGGCGAGCCCGGTTCCCCTGGCGGCCCTCGCCGGCGGCCTGTCGCTCCTCGCGGGGCTCGGCCTCCGTCTCCGTCGCAAGTAGATCTCCCGCATTTGAGCGAGAATGTGGCGGCCTCGCCGTGAGGCCGCCACTTCTTTTTTGATCCTACGGAGGAGACATGACAGCCAAATCGCCGCGATCCGGAATCCGCAGGCTGACGGCGCAGCTTCTCGCCGGGGTCCTCAGCGTCCTCCTGGTGCCCGCCGACGGCCTGCTCCTCGCGCAGCAGGCCGCGCAGACGGCGCCGGCCGCCGGTGGGAGCGACGACGTCAAGCTGACCCCCGACCAGCTCGACTCCCTCGTCGCGCCGGTCGCCCTCTACCCGGACGACCTTCTGGCGCAGGTACTGGCCGCCTCGACCTATCCCCTCGAGCTGATGCAGCTCCAGCAGTGGCTGGCGAAGAACAAGGGCCTGAAGGACAAGGCCCTCGCCGACGCCGTCGCCAAGCAGCCATGGGACCCGTCGGTCCAGTCGATGGCCGCCATTCCGGAGGCCCTGAAGCGGCTGACGGACGACATCCAGTGGACGACGGACCTCGGAAACGCGTTCCTCGACCAGCAGCAGGACGTCATGGACGCCGTCCAGCGGATGCGGAAGAAGGCGAAGGACAAGGGCGCACTCGCCTCGAACGAGCAGCAGAAGGTCGAGACGCAAGTCGTCGAGCAGAAGGAAGTGATCATCGTTCAGCAGGCGAATCCCGAGGTCGTCTACGTCCCCTCCTACAGCCCGACGGTCGTCTACGGCGCGCCCGTCTACCCCTATCCCCCCATCTACTACCCGCCGTACTACCCCGGGACCGCCCTCATCTCGTTCGGCATCGGCATGGCGTGGGGCGCGGCGATCTGGGGCGGGTCGTGCTGCGGGTGCGGCTGGGGCGGCGGCGGGAACAACGTCTACATCAACCACAACAACAACTTCAACCGGAACAACATCAACAGCGGCAACCGGGTACAGGGCGGGAACAACAACTGGAGCCACAACGCCCAGCACCGGGGCGGGACGCCCTACGGGAACAAGGCCACGGCGAACAAGTACGGCGGCCAGACGCGCGGCCAGCAGGCGAGCGCGCGGCAGCAGCCCGCGGGCTCCCGCGGCGGCGGCAGCCAGGCCGCGCTCGGCGGAGGCAACATCGGAGCCGGCGGGAGCCGGGGAGGTGCCGGGGTGAGCGACCGATCCGCCGGGGCGGGCGGCGGCCCCGGCGGAGGTGACCGTTCGATGGGCGGCGGCGGCGCGGACCGGGTCGGGAGCCGCGACGTCGGGTCGGGAGGCGGTTCCCGGAGCAGCAGCGGCTTCAGCGGCGGCTCGGGCGGCTACAGCGGCCGGAGCGCGTCGGCGAGCAGCTCGCGCGGATCCTCCAGCATGAGCTCCCGCGGCGGAGGAGGCGGCATGAGCCGCGGCGGCGGCGGCGGCCGCGGAGGCCGGAGGTGAGCGCCATGACTTCGAAGCTGATCCGACTTTCCCTCGTGGTCGCGCTGTCGCTCGCGGTCTCCGCGGCGGCGGCGGACGAGAAGAAGCCCGAGGCCGGGAAGAAGCCGGCCCCCGCGCCCGCCGTGAAGCAGAGGACCTTCCCTTCGGCGCAGGAGGCGGGAACGGCCCTGATCGCCGCGGCCGCGTCCTGGGACGTGCCGGCGCTGACGCAGATCCTCGGCCCGGACGGCGTCAAGCTCGTGACGGGCCCCGACCCGGTCCAGGACAGGAACCAGGCCGCGGAGTTCGCGGCGCTGGCGCGCATCCGGTACGCGGTCATCATCGACCCGGCCCACCACGACTCGGCGACCCTCGTCGTCGGCGACAAGGACTGGCCCCTGGCGATCCCGATCGTCCGGGCCGGCAAGGGGTGGCGGTTCGACTCGAAGAAGGGGGCGCAGGAGCTCCTCTACCGCCGGGTCGGCCGGAACGAGCTGGACGCGATCCAGGTCTGCCATGGCTACGTCGAGGCGCAGCGCGAGTACGCCTCGAAGAAGCGCGATGGCGCGCTCGTGAACCAGTACGCGCAGAAGATCATCTCCACCCCGGGGAAGCAGGACGGCCTCGCGTGGCAGACCGCGGACGGCAGGTGGGAGGGCCCGGTCGGCGAGAACGTCGCCCGGGCGATCGCGCAGGGCTACAGCAGCAAGGCCGAGCCTTACCACGGTTACTACTTCAAGGTCCTGAAGGGGCAGGGCCCGGCGGCGCCGCTCGGGCGGCTGGACTTCGTCGTCGGCGGCGCGATGATCGGCGGGTTCGCCCTCGTCGCGGCCCCGGCCGAGTACCGGGTGACGGGGGTCAAGACGTTCATCGTGAGCCACGACGGCGTCGTCTACGAAAAGGACTTCGGCGAGAAGACGCTCGAGAACTTCAGGACGATGGAGCTCTACAACCCGGACAAGAGCTGGAGTCCGGTCGAGCCGGACGGAGCGGCCGGACCGCAAGGAGACTGACATGACGAAGATCCCGGGAAGGACCCTCCCCCTCGCCCTTCTTCTTCTCTTCGGGACGGCCGTTTCCGCGAACGCGCAGCAGACGGCCGCCACCCCGCAGCCCGGCACGGCGCGGCCGCTTCCCTCCGACTACATCCGCCCCGCTACCAACGTGG
>DAOMFB010000447.1:0-2723 GCA_035429585.1 Thermoanaerobaculia bacterium | reverse complement strand
CGCTTCGCCGCTCGCCCGGTCGGTCGGGGCGCTGGTGCTCGTGGACGGCACGTTCGCCACGCCCGTGCTCCAGCGGCCGATCGAGCTCGGGGCCGACGTCGTCCTCCACGCCACGACGAAGTACGTGGGAGGACACAGCGACGTGCAGGGAGGCGCCCTCGTCTTCGGCCGGAAGGGGACGCTCTACGAGAAGGTCCGCCACGTCCGGCACCTGCTCGGCGCCGTGCCGGCGCCCTTCAACTCGTGGCTCGTCCTCCGCGGCCTCCGGTCGCTCGCCTGCCGGATGGCGCGGCACAGCGCCAGCGGGCTCGCCGTGGCCCGGGCCCTCGCCCTGCGGCCGGAGGTCTCGGTCGTCCACTACCCCGGTCTCGCCTCGCACCCCGGGCACGCCGTCGCGGCGCGGCAGATGTCGGCCTTCGGCGGGATGCTCTCCTTCCGGGCGAAGGGGGGCGCCGAGGCGGCGGTCCGCTGCGTGGCGCGGGCGAACCTCTTCACCCGGGCCACCTCGCTCGGCGGGGTCGAGAGCCTGATCGAGCACCGGGCGACGAGCGAGGGGCCGGGCGGCACGGCGCCTCCCGACCTCGTCCGCCTCTCGATCGGCCTCGAGCACCCCGACGATCTCGTCGAGGATCTGGTCCAGGCGCTCTCGTGACGCCGCGGCTGACGCGAGGCGACACGCTCTTCCACCGGTTCAACGCCGACCTCGGGCCGGGCCGGGTGGAGGAGGTCGACGGGCGGCGGGTCGTGGTCCGGTTCCCGAGGACCGGCGCCGTCCTGACCCTGGCCGCGGACGACGCGGCCCTCCGCCCGGTGGCCTTCGAGCCCGGGCAGCGCGTCCGCCTCGGGGCCGGGGGCGAGCCGGCGATCCTCGCGGCGCTCGAGGGGGAGGACGCCGTCCTCGGCGACGGCCGCCGCGTCCCGCGCGGGGAACTCTGGCCTCTCGAGCCCCCGAACGACCCGTTGGAGTGCCTCGCCGCGCTCGACGTCGACGGCGCCGCGGCCTTCGTCCACCGGCTCGACGGCCTTCTCCTCGAGGGGATCCGGCAGGCACGGGGGCTCGGCTCGTTCCTCGGGGGGCGGATCCGCCTCTTTCCCCACCAGCTGCACGTGGCCGAGCGCGCGACCGCCGCCGACCCGGTCCGCTGGCTCCTGGCGGACGAGGTCGGCCTCGGGAAGACGATCGAGGCGTGCCTCGTCCTCTCGAGGCTGCTCCGGACGGGGCGCGCCGACCGGACGCTCGTCGTGGCGCCCGCGAGCCTCACCGTCCAGTGGCTCGGCGAGCTCTGGCGGAAGTTCCACCAGACCTTCGTCCTGCTCGACCGGAAGCGCCGCGAGGACGTGGCGAAGGAGCACGGGGAGCGGTTCAACCCGTTCGAGGCCCACCGGCACATGGTCGTGGCGCTCGAGGAGCTGGCCGCGGAGCGGGGCCTCGCGGCGAAGGCCCGGACGGCGGGCCTCGACCCCCTCGTGGTGGACGAGGCGCACCGGCTGGAGCGGCCGGCGGGCACGCCGGGAAACGACGCCTGGCGGGCCGTGGCGCCCCTGGCCGAGGCGGCCCGGCACGTCCTCCTGCTGACGGCGACGCCCCTCGAGACCGACGCGTCGGGCTTCTTCAACCTCCTCGCCCTGCTGCGGCCGGACGCCTACCGCTCGCCGGAGGAGTTCGCGGCCTCGCTCGCGGAGGGGCGGCCGCTTCCTCCCGTGACGAGCGCGACGCGCCGCGTCGACCTCGGCGGGCTCGCGCCCCGGCAGCCCGAGCCGGTGGACCTCGAGGAGACGCCGCTCCGGCCCGGGCTCAGCGGCGACGAGGCGGAGGATCTCGCCGACCCGAGGGTCGCCTGGCTCTGCGGCACACCGCTCGACGGGAAGACCCTCGTCTTCGTCCACGACCTGCCGACGCTCCAGTCGCTCAAGGCCCGTCTCGAGACGCGGACCCGCAAGCGGGTCGCCGTCTTCCACGAGGAGCTGACGCCCGAGCGGGGGGACCTCGAGGTGGCCGACTTCCGGCGCGAGACCGGGCCCTCGTTCCTCGTCTCGACCGAGGCGGGGGGAGAGGGGCGCAACTTCGAGTTCTGCCGGCGGCTGGTCCTCTTCGACCTCCCGATGGATCCCGCGGCGGTCGAGCAGCGGATCGGACGGCTCGACCGGATCAGCCGGACCTCGCCGGTCGAGATCGTCTATTTCCGGCCGCCGGACGGCTTCGGGCGGGAGCTGGTGGCGCTCTACGAGCGGATCGGCCTCTTCCGCGAGCCGCTCGGCGGGCTCGAGCGGTCGCTCGCGCACGTCGAGGCCGCGGTCCGGAGGGCCGAGCGCTTCTGGAAGGCCGGGCAGCGGCTCCCGGTGGAGGAGCTGGCGGCCGAGGTCCTCGAGGCGACGCGCGCCCGCAGGGCCGCCGCCTACCACCACCTCCACGTGGGCGGCTACGAGGCCGGGATGGCGCCCGGGATCCTCTCCCGCGTGCCGCCCGCGCTCGACGCCGACATGGAGCGCTTCGTCCTCGGGGCCGCGCGCCTCTTCGACCTCGAGATGGCCGAGCGGAGCGGCGTCGCCACCTGGTATCTCGAGCTCGGGGGCGACGCGGTCCTGGAGCACCTCCCCGGCGTCCCGTCGGGCTCGCGGTTCCTCGGGACCTTCGACCGGGACGAGGCCGTCCTGAAGGAGGAGATCGACTTCTTCTCGTCGGGCCACCCCCTCGTGGAGGGGCTCTTCGCCGGGCTCGCGGA
>DAOMFB010000446.1:0-2727 GCA_035429585.1 Thermoanaerobaculia bacterium | reverse complement strand
GCCGCCACGTGCCGCCCCGACCCGTCCGCCGGCGGCTCCGCAACCGACCGTCGTCGCCCAGCTTCGCGAGGCCCCGGCGAAAGCTCCGCCGCCCCCGCCGCCGCCGGCGGTGGGCCAGCCGCCCATCGGGCAGATCCGGTTCTGCCCTCTGATCGACGCGACGTCCTATCAGCAGGGAGTCGTGAAGGAGCGGCCAAAGGGCTTCGCGGAGGAGTCGGCCGAGTACTTCCGGCGCGCGCGGGACGACGCGGGCCGGATCCAGATCCGCCTCTCCGTCAGCCCGAAGGAGCCGGCCGACGGCGAGGCCTTCACGATCGTCGGCGACGTCGTCAACGGCGGCGACCTGGGGCTCGTGATCGAGCGGGTCGAGGAGTCGTCTCCCGCCTCGGCGGAGGGCTTCCGGGCCGTCTCCGGCCTGAACCTTCCTCTCGAGATTCCCAGCGGCGGCGCCGCAAGGATCTACACGTTCCGTGGCGTGGTCTCCGGACGGAGCCCGTTCAGCAAGGAGGTCCGGATGACCGACTCGCGCCAGGACACGTGGAAGACCTCCGTCCGGTTCCGCCCCTGCCCGGAGCCGTGAGGGTCCCGACGGGCGCAAGGATTGCCCCGCAGCGCGGCGGCCCTGCCGACAGCTCCTCCGCCTCCGCCAGTCCCCCGAACCGGCGCGTGCGCGTCCGGTAGGCGGCGACCGCCGCGGCCAGATCGGCCGGCGAGAAGTCGGGCCATCGAACGCTCGTGAACCAGAGCTCCGCGTAGGCGCTCTCCCACAGGAGGAAGTCGCTCAGCCGCATCTCTCCGCCGGTGCGGACGACGAGGTCCACGTCGGGAACCGAAGCCGGCTCCCCCCGCCCCGACCGGAGGAGGCGGGAGAACTCCTCGCGGGAGCAGGTACGCGCCGTCACGGCCCGCTCGACGGCCGACCAGATCGCGTCGCGGGCCGAGTAGTCGACCGCGAGGCGCAGATGGAGGCGGGACCCGGGAAGGGTCCGCTGCTCGGCCGCCTCGATGCGCCCCCGGAGCGGCGGCGCCAGACGGTCGCGACGGCCGATCACCGTCAGACGGACGCTGTCCCGGACGCACCGGAGCGCCTCGCGCCGGAGGTAGTCGCCGAACAGGCGCATCAGCGTGGCGACCTCCCCGGCCGGGCGCTTCCAGTTGTCCGCCGAGAAGGCGTAGAGGGTCAGGATCCCGATTCCGAGGCGGGGTGCGGCCTCGACGATCTCCCGCACCGTGGAGGCGCCCCGGCGGTGCCCCTCGGTGCGCGGGAGACCCCGGGCCTCGGCCCAGCGCCCGTTCCCGTCCATGATGATCGCCACGTGGAGACCCGGAGCCGGCGCGGCGGACGGAAGCGCGGCGGCGCTCATCGGGCGGCTCCCGCGGGACGGACGAACACCCCGCTCCAGTCCACCCGCGCCGTGGTCTGCATCAGGACGAAGAGCGTCGCGACGGCACCGAGGGTCACCGTGAGCCCGGCAAAGCCCTCGAAGAAGAACGCGTAGCTGAAGAGGACGAGGAAGACGAGCTGCGCGAGGCCCGCCTGGACGAAGGCGAAACGGACCCCCGCCACGATCCGGAGGTACGAGATCACGAGGCCGACGCTCGTAAGCGCCGCGAGGACGAACGCCAGGTGGATGGAGACGTGATCGGCCAGATAGGCGAGAAGCAGGTGGAACGAGAAGAAGGCCGCCGACAGGAACCCGTAGTGAACGGGGTGAAGCCCGTGGTCGCGCCCCGCGCCCCCGATCACCATCACGGCGAGGAAGAAGAGGAGCGAGACCGGGGCGAAATAGGTGATGCGCGCCACGAGCGGCCCCGGGTTGATCGGGGCGGGCAGGTCCATCCCGATGCGTTGGCCGGAGACCAGGCTGTCGAAACGCCAGGTCAGCTCCCAGCCGTCCGGCCGGGGCTTCCGGCCGGTCGGGGGGAGGGTCCCGGCCGGGAAGTCGATGGCGAGAAAGTCGGTGCGCATCACGAGCGTGAAGTCCTTCACCTGGGCGCCGTCTTCCTTCGCGAAGGCGTAGAGCCAGTCGCCCAGCCCCCGCGAGGCGTAAGCCACGATGACGACCGCTTCGCCGTGAGGAGCGACCTCGGTCCGCACGGTCACCCCCCGGGACAGCTCGCCCGAAGGCTCGCCCCGTACGCCGTTCACCGTGAAGACGAACCCGTCGTACACCGCTTCGGCCGAGGGGAACGTGAAATGCGTGACGAGCGTCCTCTCCACGTCGTCCGGGTTGCGCACGCGCCAGGTCGCGCGGACGCGGACGCCGTACGTGTCGTACCAGAGCAGGCCCTTCTGGCGCGGCTCGTGCGCCAGGTCGACCTCCACGTGGCTCGCGTCGAGGGCCAGCGGTTCGCACCGGATCGCGGTCTTCGGGGCCGACCGTGAGGCCTCCGCCTTTCCTTCCGGAGGCGTCGCGGTGTCCGGTACGGGGCTCGGGCGCTCGATCCGGACGGTGGGCGCGGCCTGGACGTGCTGCCCGCCCCAGAGCCTGGCGACCTCCTTCCCGAGGCGGCCGTCGAACGTCCCCGAGCGGGCGACGACCGAGGTGCCGAGAACGAACCAGGCGAGGGCGGCTCCGAGGTAGATCACGAAGATGGCCGCGAGGCGTCCGACGGTCATGAGGGGGTCCTCCAGTCCCCTTCAACATCGGCCGAATTCCGCGTCAAGACATGAGCGGCCGGTGACGGAACCGTGATTTCTGCCTGAGATCGGCCCTCTGGCGCGTC
>DAOMFB010000445.1:0-2728 GCA_035429585.1 Thermoanaerobaculia bacterium | reverse complement strand
GTGCACCGGATCGACGTAGAGGATGGTCGCGGGCCGCGGGTCGTCGCTCCCCGGGACCCGGTCCTTCGGGGCCTCGGCCCACGCGAACTCGAGGCGGAGCTCGTTGGCTCCCTTCTTCCAGAGCGCCTTCGGCACGACGAAGGTCACGACCCGCGGCTCGCGGTAGAGCCCGGCGGCCTCGATCCGCGTGCCGTTGACGAAGAGGGTCACCGTCTGCTCGGGGGAGTTCGGGTAGACGAGGCTCCAGGCGCGGAAGCGGACGACGCGGTCGCTCCCGCCGGCGTTCGTCACCCGGACCCGCGCCTCGCGCGCCTGCGCCCAGACGAACGTGTCGTTCTCCGGCGTCTTCTCCCAGATGGACCAGCCGGAGACGAGGTGCCCGGCCGTCGTCTCGGGGTCGAAGTTCAGGAATCGCGTCTCCTCGCCGCGGCGGCAGCCGGAGCCCGCGAGCGCCGCCGCGAGGAGGAGGGGCATGAGGCGCCTCACCGCCGGACCTC
Source organism: Thermoanaerobaculia bacterium (assembly GCA_035429585.1). GTDB lineage: Bacteria > Acidobacteriota > Thermoanaerobaculia > UBA5066 > UBA5066 > DAOMFB01. Next base: position 2,231 of record DAOMFB010000445.1, on the reverse strand, counting down.
CACGCCCGAGGCGACGAAGACGACGCCGCCGGGACGCTTCGTGACGCGCCCCTCGGCGGTGAGCCTCGCCGTCCCGAGCCGGGCCGGAAGCTCGAAGGAACCGTCCGGGACGACCGGCAGGAGCGCGTCGCCCTCCTTCAGCGCCGGCTTTCCGTCGGGGCCGGCGTTCGGGCCGGCCACGCGGACGTCGCGCCCGGCGAACCGGTCGGGGTCCGAGACGACCTCGCGGACGGAGACGGCCGTGAGGCCGCGGAGCGGCTTGCCGTAGACGTCGGCCGCGCGGAGCTCTCCGGCGGACGGAAGGAGAAGGAGGGCCGCCAGGAGGGCGGCGGGGACGGCGCGAGGCAGGACACCCATGCATCTCATCCGGGGAGGGATTGTCGCCCATGCCGGGATCCGCGCCGAGCCGGAGAGTCGCGAGCGGCGGATCCGGTGCGGGCGCGCCCGGCCCTCAGAAGAAGGCCGTCGGCGAGGCGGCGTAGCGGCGGAGGTCGCCGCGAAGGCGTCCTCCGAGGACCGGGAAGAACCCGGCGACGCGGAATCCCGCGCGAAGCGCCCCGGCCACGAGAAGCCGGGCCTCGGACGGAACGACGGCCTCGATCTCCTCGGCGCCGCGGCGAAGGCCCTCCCCGGCGAGCGCGAGGAGAAGCTCGGCGGCGGTCTCGGGACGCGCGGCGGCGACGGGGCCGAGGAGGGCGCGCCGCCCGGCCCGCGTCAGGGCGCCGAGCCCCTCCGGCCGTCCGCGGCGGCGCGTCGAGAGGAGCTCCGATCCGCGCCGCGTCCAGTAGCCCCAGTCGGCGGCGCGCGGGAACCCGCGCGTCTCGCGGTCGAGATCGGCGATCCAGCCCGTCAGGGGAGCGCCCGGCGGGAGCGGGGTCAGCGGGACGGGAGCCTGTTCGGCGAGCTTTCCGGCGGCCGCGCGAAGCCGGAGGGCGACGCCGCGGACCGGGAGCCCGGCGCCGAGGAGGAACCCGAGAGTCCCCTCGTCCGCGGGGCGGGCGAACTCGGCCGTGCGGGCGCCGCGGGCGGCGCCGTACGCGCGGACGGCCGTCCAGAGCGCCGGGCCCACCCCCTTTCCGCGGGCGGCCCGGACGACCTCGAGGTGGACCACCTGGAGGACGTCTCCCCGGACGGCGGCGGCGGCGAGGCCGAGGGGGGCCGCTCCCTCCGGTCCCGCGGAGAAGACCCCTTCGGGATCCGGGGCATACGCATGGAGGAGGTCTCCCGCGTCTTTCGGCAGTTCGGTCTCCCGCGCGGGGCGGACCGGGACGTCGGAGCCGGACGGGACCACCCCCGGAGCGTAATACGACGGCGGGGAGGGCCCCGGGGGGAGAGGAATCCGGATCCTCCGGGCCGTCGGAGAGGAAAACGGTGGAAAAGAGAGCCGTCGGCCGGCCGAGGGACGGAAACCCCGCGGAGACCCGCCGGGAGATCCTGCGGGCCGCGGAGGAGAGCTTCGCGGCGGCGGGGTTCGCGGGGGCGACGACCCGCCAGGTGGCGGCCCGCGCGGGCGTCAACGTGGCGACGCTCCACTACCACTTCGGAAACAAGGAAGGCCTCTACCGGGCGGTCCTCGAGGAGGCGACCTCCGGAAGGCTTCCCGCGGCCGAGACGGGCGGAGCGCCGACGGAGCGTCTCTCCCGCCTCGTCGGACAGCTCTGGGACTTCGGCGTCTCGCGCCCCGCCCTCGCGCGGCTCTCGCTCCTGGACCGGCTGGCGGGTCCGGCCCCGGCCGAGCCGGGGCGGCCCGAGGAAGACGTGCGCGTCGCGCTCCTCCGCCGCGCCCTCGAGGCCGGGACGAACGGCGGCCCGACGCGCGGCCTGCCGCCGGGCGAGGCCGCCCGGATGATCGTGACCCTTCTGGACGGCTCGCTCGTCGCCCTGCGGGCGGGCCGGAACGGGGATGCGCCTCCGGAGGACGCGGCCGACGCCTCGCGCGAGGCCGTCGTCGTCGCGGCCCTGAAGCTGGCCGGCCTCTCCCGCTAATCGGTCCGCCGCCGGAGCCCGGCGAGGAGGACCGCGGCGTTCGCCCCCGTCCCGAGGAGGACCGGGTCGAGACCCGTCAGGCCGAGGAACCGCTCGGCCATCGCGGCCGCCGCCCCCGTCAGCATCGCGGCGCCGGCCGTGCCGCGCCCGACCCGGACGGAGGGCGTCAGGGCGAGGAGCGTCGGGAGGATGAGCCCGGAGGCGAAAAGGGGGTAGCCGAGCCGGAAGGCGTCCAAGAAGCCCGG
>DAOMFB010000444.1:0-2740 GCA_035429585.1 Thermoanaerobaculia bacterium | reverse complement strand
GTCGAGAGCGGCGGCCGCGACCGCTACGACGTCGTGATCGCCGTCTCGGCGCCGGAGAGGCTCCGGCTCGAGCGCGCCGTCCGCCGGAGCGGCGAGACCGAGCGCGAGGGGCTGCAGAAGCGGATCGCCGCCCAGCTCCGCGACGAGGAGCGCGAGAAGGCCGCCGACATCGTCCTCCGGACGGACGGGACCAAGGAAGAGCTCCTGAGGAAGGTGGACGAGCTCGCCGGGCGGCTCAGGGAGATGGCCGCCCGGCACGCGGCCGGCTGAGGAGCTCCCGGAGCGCGGCGAAGGCCCGCGCGCGGTGCGAATCGCGGTTCTTCTCCTCGGGGGACATCTCGGCGTACGTGGAGGTCCCCCCGTCGGGGACGAAGATCCCGTCCCATCCGAAGCCGCCGGCTCCGCGCGGCGACGCGGCGATGGCGCCCTCCCGCCGGCCGACCGCCACGAGGACCTCCTCCGGGCGGTCGCCCGGCCGCGCGAGGGCGAGCGCCGAGACGGCGGTGGCCCGCCGGTCGGGGAACGCGTCGAGCATCCGGGCCAGGCCCGCGGGCCCCACGGGCCCCGCCGTGACCCACTTCGTCATCGGGCCGGGAAACCCGCTCCAGGCCGCCACCTCGAGGCCGGAGTCCTCCACGAGGACGGCGCGTCCGAGGCCGCCGGCCGCCGCGAGCGCCTTGGCCCGGGCCACCTCCGCGAAGTCGAGGGACTGGATCTCGGGGAGCTCGAGCGGGACGGCGGCCACGGGCCGGCCGAGGAAGTGGGACGCCTCCCGCGCCTTTCCGGGGTTCGACGTGACGAAGGCGATCTCCGGAGGGACGGGCACGCCCGCCTCAGGTCCGGACGGGGCGCACCGGCACCCCCTTCGCGTCCAGCCGGACGCGGAAGGCGGGGAGCCCCTTCGTCAGCCCCTTCAGCTTCACCTCGCCGAGCGGCTCGAAGTCGAAGTCCGCCCCGGCCAGCTGCGCCGTCTCCTGGCCGACGACGATCTCGTTCGGGCCGGCCACGTGCTCTTCCAGCCGGGCCGCCACGTTGACGGTGTTGCCGAGGACGGTGTAGTCGACGCGCTGGTCGGAGCCGATGTCGCCGACGATGGCGTTCCCCGTGTTGATGCCGATCCGGATCGCCACCGGCGCCTCGCCCCGGGCCGCGCGCTCCGCGTTCCACGCCACGGCAGCCTCGATCATCCGGGCCGCCGCCGCCACGGCGCGGCGCGGGTGGTCCGCCTGCGGGATCGGCGCGCCGAAGAACGCCATGACGGCGTCGCCGATGAACTTGTCGAGCGTCCCCCCCTGCGCGAAGACGGCGTCCGCCGAGAAGGTGAAGACGGTCGAGAGGAAGCGCGAGAGGGCCTCCGGCGTCATCGTCTCGGCGAGCGTCGTGAAGCCCACGATGTCCGCGAACAGGACGCTGACCGGGCGCGTCCGGACCTTCTCGAGCGCGCTCGACTCCGAGGCGATCTCCTCGACGACCGCCGGCGAGTGGTAGCGCGAGAGCCGCTCGCGGATCCGCTCCTCGCGCTCGATCCGCCCCTGCAGGCGCGCCCGCTCGATGGCCACCGCCGCGAAGTTCCCGAGGGCGGTCAGGAGGTCGAGGTCCTCGGCCGTGAAGCTCCCGGCCTTCAGCGGCGTGTCGACGTGGAGCGCCCCGATGACGTGCTCCTGGTTCCAGAGCGGCACGCACATGGCCGAGCGGATCTGCTGGATCCGGATCGACTGGCCCGACTCGAACCGCCCGTCCGCCAGGGCGTCGGAGGTCAGGACCGCGATCCGCTGCCTCACGACGGTGTCGACGATCGTGTGGGAGAAGGGCTCGGTCCCCTCGATCCCCTTCTTCGCCTTCTGCCGCGCCAGCATCGGGACGGGGCGCCCCTTGTCGTCGAGCAGGACGACGGCCGCGCGCTCCGCCGGGAGGAGGCCGAAGAGGAGGTCCACGACCGTCTCGAGGATCTCCGACACCTCGCGCGCCACGATGAGCGTCTTGGCGACCTGGACGAGGATCTCGAAGATCTTCTCGCGCTTCTGCGAGGCCGGCACGCGCTTGCCGAGGAGCGTGCTCGACAGGTCGACGCGCGCGACCCCCCCGGCGTCGAGCTGGAAGTCCTTGTTGAAGTCGGCGATGGAGCGGACGAAGGTGGCGCCCGGGTCGCCGAGGGAGGCCTCGAGCAGGCTCCGCGGCTTCATCTCCTCGCGGACGGTCAGGGTGAAGGCGCCCACGTTCAGGACGTCCCCCGCCTTGAGCGCCGCCTTCCCCACGAAGCTGCCGTTGACCTTCAGGCCGTTCGTCGACTGCTGGTCCGCCACCCACCACTGCCCCTCCTCGAACGTGAAGAGCGCGTGGCGCCGGGAGACCGAGAAGTCGTTCAGGACGATCCCGTTCTCGCCGGCCCGCCCGAGGGAGATCTCCGTCCCCTTCAGCGGCGTCCGCTGGGCCTGGCCATCGACTTCGTAGACGAGCTCGAGCATGGGATCGTAGGGGATTATCGCGCGGTGACCGGGGTGGCCCCGGGCGGCGGCGAGGGCGTCGGGCCGGCCCCGGGCGTCGTGGACGCCGGAGGCAGCTCGTTGATCTGCGGGAGGATCTCCCGGCGGGGCCGCGGCGCGGCCGGCGTGGCCACCGGTCCCGGGAGTAGGCGCACGGCGCGGGCCGGGACGAAGGCCACGCCCTTCCCGGCCGTCCGGATCCCGTAGAAGTCCGGCTCCACGAAGAGGACTTCCACGCCGGCGCCCTCCTCGAGCGC
>DAOMFB010000443.1:0-2741 GCA_035429585.1 Thermoanaerobaculia bacterium | reverse complement strand
CGCCGGCGGCGCGGTGCGCGCCGCCCGGGAACCGTCCCGCGCCGTCGGAGTTCGACCGTTGCCGGCCCTTCCTGGTCCGCGAGCTCGACGCTCTCGCGGGCGTGACGGTCGTCCTCGCCCTCGGCGAGCTCGCCTTCCGGCAGGCGCTCCGGGCGTGGGCGGAGGCCGGGCGGGGAAGCGTCACGCCGCGGCCGGCGTTCGCTCACGGGGCGCGGGTGGCTCTCCCGGGGGACCGCACGCTCCTGGCCTCGTACCACGTCAGCCGCCAGAACACGAACACCGGACGGCTCACGGCGGCGATGTTCGACGGGGTGCTGGCCGAGGTCCGCCGGCTTCTCGCCTGACGCGGCCCCTCAGCGGCGGCCCCAGACGAGGATCCGCTTGAAGGTGAAGAGGAAGGGGGAGCCCCCCTGCACCTCGTGCAGGAGGAGCGTCGCGTAGCGGGCGAGGAACTCCGCGTAGAGCTCCGGGCTCAGGCGCCGCCGGTACGCCGTCAGGAGGGTCCCCTTCACCCAGTCGACGACGTCCGCGGGGGCCGCGAGCTCGTGCGTGTAGACCTGGAGGCGGACGTGGAGATCGCGGATGCCGCTCTGCCAGAGGAGGGCCGCGTACCGTTCGGGGCCCAGCGTCGCGGAGGTCATGACGAAGCCGCCGAGCGCCGTCCGGAACGGCTCCTCCATGGCGACCCGTGAGGCGACCGTGTGCGAGGGCTGGTCGTCGTTGGCGGGGACCTGGATGGCGATCTGGCCGCCGGGCGCCACGAAACGCGCCAGGCGGGGCACCAGCGTCTTGTGGTCCGGGATCCAGTGGAGGGCCGCGTTGGAGAAGAGGAGGTCGACCGGCTCCTCGGGCGTGAAGGAGGCGATGTCCTCGCACCGGAACGAGAGGCCCGGCTCCCGGAACGCGTGGCTCTTCTCCAGCATCCCGGGGGAGTTGTCGACGCCGACGGTCGAGACGGCCTCCAGCTTCCGGTGGAGGCCCCGCGTCAGTTCGCCCGTCCCGCAGCCGAGGTCGATGACCCGCATGTCCCGCTGGGGCTTGACGAGCGCGACGAGGTCCCAGAACGGCTGGCTCCGCTCGTGGCGGTACCTCTCGTACTCCTCCGGATTCCAGGGGTCGATCGTCACGGGGGAGATTCTGGACCTTCGCCACGGCGCCGGAAAGGGCCGCGGCCTCCGGCCGCTTCGCGGGCGCCCCCCGTTCCGATAGACTGGCGCCGTGGGGGCGGTGGGCGAGTCGGAGGACAAGTTCCACGACGAGTGCGGCGTCGTCGGGATCTACGGGCACCCGGACGCCGCGAACCTGGCCTACCTCGGCCTCTACGCCATGCAGCACCGCGGCCAGGAGTCCGCCGGGATCGTCTCCTGGAACGGCTCCCGCGTCCTGGTCGAGAAGGGGATGGGGCACGTCGCCGACCTGTTCGACGAGGCGCGCCTGGCCCGGCTGTCCGGCAGCGTGGCCATCGGCCACGTCCGGTACTCGACGACGGGGCAGTCCCTCCTCGAGAACGCCCAGCCGATCGTCTACAACACCAACAAGGGGCCGCTCGCCATCGCCCACAACGGGAACCTCGTGAACGCCGAGGAGATCCGTCGGGAGCTGGAGCAGGAGGGCTCCATCTTCACGACCTCCTCCGACACCGAGGTCTTCCTCCACCTGATGGCCCGCTCCCGGGCCGAGGACGTCGTCGCGGCCCTCCGGGACGCGGTCGCGCGGGTCCGGGGCGCCTACTCGATCGTCCTCCTCTCCCGCGACCGCGTCATCGCCGCCCGCGACCCGCAGGGGATCCGGCCGCTGACGATCGGGCGTCTCGGCGACGCGTTCGTCGTCGCCTCGGAGACGTGCGCCTTCGACCTGATCGACGCCGAGCGGATCCGCGACGTCGAGCCGGGGGAGATCGTCGTCCTGGACGCCGGCGGCATGGCCTCGGCGTCGTTCGCCATGGGGCAGCGGACCGCGTTCTGCATCTTCGAGCACGTCTACTTCGCGCGCCCCGACTCCCTCGTCTTCGGCCGCTGGGTGGCCGACGTGCGGCGCGCCTTCGGCCGGCGCCTGGCCCGCGAGCACCCCGTCCCGGCGGACGTCGTCGTGGCCGTTCCCGACTCGGGCAACTTCGCCGCGCTGGGGTACTCCGAGGAGAGCGGCATCGCCTACGGCATCGGCCTCGTCCGGAACCACTACGTTGGGCGGACCTTCATCGAGCCGAAGCAGTCGATCCGGCACTTCGGCGTCAAGGTGAAGCTGAACGCGGTGAAGTCCGTGGTGGGGGGCAAGCGCGTCGTCCTCGTCGACGACTCGATCGTCCGGGGGACGACGTCGAAGAAGATCGTCCGGATGCTGAAGACGGCCGGTGCGACCGAGATCCACATGCGGATCTCCTCGCCGCCGACGCGGCACCCCTGCCACTACGGGATCGACACGCCCCGCCGGAAGGAGCTGATCGCCGCGACGCACGACGTCGAGGCGACCCGGCAGTTCATCGAGGCCGACAGCCTCGGTTACCTGTCGCTGGAGGGGATGTTCGCCGCGTTCGGGCGCGGGGAGCCCCAGGCCTGCGCCGCCTGTTTCTCGGGCCGGTCCCCCGTGCCTCTCGCGCCCCCGGACCCGCAGGCGACACTCTTCCCGCCGGAGGAGGAGTCGGAGGCGGAGGGCCCCGGCGCCCCGGGCGCCGCCTCGCCCCCCCGCCCCTGAGCGCCCCGGAGGCGCCGCTGACCTGCGGCGGACCCACGCGCAGGTCGTAG
>DAOMFB010000442.1:0-2748 GCA_035429585.1 Thermoanaerobaculia bacterium | reverse complement strand
TCGAACTCCATCGCGGCGGAGAGGACGGCCTTCCGGTCGTGGCCCCACTCCTTCACGGCCGAAAGGTGCGTCGTCGCTACCGTCAGGCCGCTGTGGGCGACCGCGTGCTCCGAGACGGCCACGGCGAGCGCGCCCCCCTCGTCGGGGTCGGTCCCGCTCCCGAGCTCGTCGAGGAGAACGAGGCTCTGCGGCGTCGCCTCGGCGAGGACGCGCGCCGTCCGGGTCATGGCGGCCTCGAACGACGAGAGGTCCCCGAGGAGGTCCTGCGCGTCGCCGGCCACGACGAGGATCCGGTCGAAGACGGGGAGGAGCGTCCCGCGGGAGGCCGGGACCGCGAAGCCGGACTGCGACAGGAGGGCGAAGAGCCCGACGGTCTTCAGGACGACGGTCTTTCCGCCCGCGTTCGGGCCCGAGAGGAGGAGGAGCCGCGTTCCCTCGGGCAGCTCGAGGTCGAGCGGCACGGCGTCCGCCGCCCGCTGCTCGGCGTTCTCCCCGAAGACCTCCTCGCGCAGGGGGGCGAGCCGGCGGTCGAGGAGCGGGTGCCGCGCGCCGCGCAGGACGACGCGCGCCCCGGCCTCGGGGAAGACGCCGTCGGCGCGGGAGGACCACTCCGCCCGCGCCTGGAACGCGTCGAGATCGGTCAGGACCGCCACGGAGCGGACGAGGTCGGCCTTCCGGGCGGCGAAGCGGGCCGTGAGGGCCACGAGGATCCGGTGGATCTCCTCGCGCTCCTCCTCGAGCGCCTCCGCCAGCGCGTTGTTCGCGTCGACCACGGCGAGCGGTTCGACGAAGAGCGTCAGCCCGGAGCCCGACTTCTCGTGCACGATGCCGGGCAGCGCGTCCCGCCGGTCGGCCCGGACCGGCAGGCAGTAGCGGCCGCCCTTCTCCGTCACGTACCCCTCCGAGAGGAACTCCGACTTCTCGCGCGCGAGCTCCTCCAGCCGCTTCACGACGTCCCGCCGGAGGCGGAGGAGCGCCGCGCGGATGCCGTGAAGCCGGACCGTGGCCGTGTCCTTGACGCGCCCGTCGGCCTCGAAGATCCGGTCCTTCTCCCCCATCAGGTCCGAGAGGTCGGCCAGCGGCGCGAGGAGTCCCGCGAGGTCGGGCAGCGCCAGGTCCGGGACCGACGCGGCGACGCGCGCGGCCTCGGACCGCTCGGCGAGCGCGAAGAGGTCGAGGAGCTCCTCCGGGAAGAGCGCCAGGCCGGCGGGCCCGAGGCGGTGGAGGAGCGCGGCCCCCTCGTCGAGGCCGAACAGGGGAACCGGGGGGCGCAGGGAGCGCCGCGCCATCAGGTCCCGGGTGACGCCGCGCCGGCGCTCCACCTCGGCGGCGTCTCCCGAGGGCGTGAGCCCGAGGACCCGCTCGCGACCGCGCTCCGAGGAACAAAAACGCCCGGCGAGCCTGAGCACGCCGGGCCAGTCGAGATCGGAGTACGTGTCGATCAGCGTCTACATCCCCGCGCGGCGCTCTTCCGCGAGCTTGCGAAGCATCTTCTTGCGGGCGGCGATGGCCTTGCGCTTGCGCTTGGCCGAGGGCTTCTCGTAATGCTGGCGCTTCTTGAGCTCGGAAAGGATGCCGGATTTCTCGCACTTGCGCTTGAAGCGGCGCAGCGCGTTCTCGAAGGACTCGTCCTCCTTGACGACGATCAGCGGCATGTTCTTCCCCCCTTTCCTGCTCCGTTTTGCCCGGGCACCGCCGGGCACAGCCGAACCTCGAATTTTATCGGCCGCCTTCCCGTCCGTCAACGGACGCTTCCCCGGGGCCGCGGCCGGGGCCCGCCCTGCCGCGGCTGCCTATAATGAGCATTCCGCTCCCGGCGGTTTTTTTTCCGGAGGTCCGAGAGGAGACGCTGACGCCATGCCGGCCGACCCCGCCGCTACCCGACGCCTGATCGAATCGCTCTCCACGCACCTCGAGGACCACCTCGCGACCTGGAAGTCGTCGCTCGTCGACGCGCGGCGCGACATCGAGGCCCTTCTCGCGGCCCTCTCCGACAAGATCCCCGCCCAGGCCAAGCCGCTCTCCCCCGAGGACGTCGTCTCCATCATGCTGGAGGAGGACGCCCCGCCGCCTCCGCCTCCGCCCCCCCCGCCCCTGCCGGCCGAGCCCCTGATCGTCGAGAAGGTCGTCGAAAAGATCGTCGAGAAGGTCGTGGCCGGGCCCGCCACGCCCCCCGACTGGACCCTCGTCCGCGGCGCCGTCTCCTCCATCGAGTCGGCGCGGACGCAGGTGGACGTCCTGACCCGCTTCATCTCCCAGACGGCCGCGCACGCCTCGCGCGTCGCCCTCCTCGTCCTCCGGAACGACCGGATCACGGGCTGGAAGTCGACCGGGTTCGACGCGTCCGGCGGACGCGACGAGGCCGTCCGCGCGATCGACCTCGGCGCCGAGGAGGACGCCTTCGCCGGAGAGGTCCTCCGCGCGCAGCGCTCGCGGCTCGCCGAGCCCCCCGACGAGGCCTCGCCGCTCCGCAAGGCGCTCGGCGGGCGACCGCCCGCGAGGACGCTCCTCGTCCCGATGGTGATCCGCGACCGGCTCGCCGGCCTCGTCTACGCCGACGAGCTCCCCGGCGAGGAGGGGCGCCTGAACGAGGGCGCCATCGAGGTGCTCACCTTCATCACCGGCCTCGCCGTGGACCTCCTCGCCGCCCGCAAGAAGATCCCCTCGCCGACCCTGACGCCGACGGGGGAGTCGATCGAGCGCTTCCGCCCGGTGGTGCAGGCGGCGCTGGCTGCGGGCGTCAAGGTG
>DAOMFB010000441.1:0-2749 GCA_035429585.1 Thermoanaerobaculia bacterium | reverse complement strand
CCCCCCCGGCGATGAGCGGCGCGGGCGCCGGGGCTCACCGGCCGTTCCGGGTCGTCCTCGTGGGCCGGCCGAACGTCGGCAAGAGCGCCCTCTTCAACCGGCTGGCCGGGCGCCGGCGCGCCCTGGTGCACGACCGGCCCGGCATGACGCGCGACACGCTGGAGGGGCCGGCGGTGACCTCGGGCGGGCGCCCGTTCGTCCTCGTCGACACGGGGGGCCTCGACCTCGACGCCGCCGGGGGGTTCGCGGCCTGGACGAGCGAGCGGGCCCTCGGAACCGTCGCCGACGCCGACCTCCTGCTGTTCGTCCTCGACGGCGCGGCCGGGCTGCTGCCCGAGGACCGCCGGGTCGCCGCGCGGCTCCACGCGCTCGGGAAGCCCGTCGTGGCCGTCTGGAACAAGGTCGACACCCGCGCGGCGGAGGAGTCGGCGGCCGAGGCCCACGAGCTGGGCTTCGCGGAGGTGGTGGCGGTGTCGGCGCTCCACGGCACGGGCCAGGAGGAGCTCGACGCCCTGATCGAGAAGCGGCTGCCGCCGGACCTCGATCCGGCGACACGGGCCGAGCCGCTCGCGGTGGCCATCGTGGGCCGGCCGAACGTGGGGAAGTCGTCCCTCGTGAACGCCCTCGTCGGCGCGGACCGCGTCATGGTGTCGGACATCCCCGGGACGACGCGCGACGCGATCGACGTGGTCCTCCGCCGGGGCGACCGGAGCTACCTCCTCGTCGACACGGCCGGGATGCGGCGGAAGGGGAAGACAACCGACCCGGCCGAGAAGCTCTCCGTCGTGGCGGCCCGGAGCTCGATGGAGCGCGCCCGCGTGGCCGTCGTGGTCTTCGACGCCTCGGAAGGGATCACGGCCCAGGACGCGCACATCGCCGGGTACGCCGAGGAGGCGGGCCGGGCGCTCGTCCTGGCGGCGAACAAGTGGGACCTCGTCGAAAAGGACCGGGAGGCCGTGACGCGCCTCCGCCAGGACGTGCAGCGGCGCTTCGTCTTCACGCGGACGAACCTCTTCCTCCCGATCTCGGCCCGGACGGGCCGGGGCGTCGGGAAGATCCTTCCGGAGGTGGACGCCGTCGCCCGGCGCTACGCCGCGCGCTTCCCGACGGGCGAGCTGAACCGCCTCCTCCGGAGGGCGTTCGACCAGCAGGCCCCGACGGGGAAGTCGGGGCGCGAGCTGAAGATCCGTTACGCCGTCCAGGTTCGCACCGAGCCGCCGCTCGTCCGGCTCTTCGCCGACCGCGCCGAGAGGCTCCACTTCTCCCTCGAGCGGTTCCTACAGAACCGGCTCCGGGCCGCGTTTCCGCTGGACGGCGTCCCCGTCCGGTTCGAGGTCGTTCGGAGCGATTGAGTCTCTCCCCGGGCCGCGCCCTGTGCAAAAATGGGCCGGGTCCGAGAGATGCCTGAAGCCCAGAACCCGAACGTCCCGTCCCCGCCCGGAGCCGGCGTCGGCGAGCCGCGGTACAAGATCGGCGACGTCTGCCGGATCGCCGACGTGCAGCCGTACGTCCTGCGCTACTGGGAGTCGGAGTTCCCGGCGCTGTCGCCCGACCGGGCCCAGCAGGGTCCGCGGACCTATTCGGTGCGCGAGCTCCGGATCATCGAGCAGATCAAGAAGCTGCTCTACGACGAGGGCTACACGATCGCCGGCGCGAAGAAGAAGCTGGAGGCCGAGATGGGCGGTCGCGCGGCGGAGGCGCTCCCCTCGGCCGTGCCCGAGCCGAAACCGAAGGCCGAGGCGCCGCGCGCCCGAGAGAAGGCGGCGGCCGAGCCGAAGGGAAAGCCCCCGAAAGCGGCTCCCGAGCTGACCGAGCTGCCCTTTCCGGAGGAGACGGTCTCCCCGGCGACGGGCCCGGCCCGCGCGGCGGCGGTGGCCGTGGTGGCCGCGCCGGTCCCGCCCGCCCCGGACCCCCGGGTCGGGAAGACGGTGGCCGAGCTCCGGGAGATCCTGAAGCTCCTGGCCCGCTGACCTGCATCATGCTCGCGGTGGCGCTCGCCTTCCGCATCCGCCCTCCGAAGTGGTACCGCGAGCTGACGGGGCCGGAGGAGCGCGGATCCTGACGTGAGCGGGGGAGGGGCCTTCGACGCCCGGGCCGGCCGCGCCGAGCTTCTCGCCTCGGCCCATTCGGCCGCCGCCGAGCCGCTCCGTTTCGCGGCGGCGCTCTTCCGGCTGCAGGGCCGGCTCGCGTCCGCTCTGGTGGCCCGGCACCGGCAGGTCCCGCTGACGGGGCGGCTCGGCGGGGACGCGCTCCGGTTCGTCGACCTCGGCGGGAAGCTCTACGCCTTCGCGGAGGGTCACGGCCCGCCCGAGCTGGCGGCGGAGGCCCGGGCGCGGCGCGCCGACGACCCCGAGACGGCCCGCTCCCGGCTCCTCCTCTACTGGTCGGGGGAGCGCGAGACCGCGGGCGACTATCTCTCCCGCGCCCTCCTCCGGCCCTACGTCGAGACACTGTCCCGGCTCGGCATCGTTCCGGACCGCTTTCACCGGGAGGGGCACTGCCCCTTCTGCGGGGGGCGGCCGATCGTCTCGCTTCTTCGCTCCGATCCGGCGTCGCACGGGGCGGGGCGATGGCTCGCCTGCGGCCTCTGCGGCACGGAGTGGCCGTTCTCGCGCGTGAGGTGCCCTTCCTGCGGAGAGCAGAAGCCGGACCGTCTCCCCTCGTTAGGGAGCGGGGCCCCCCCTCTCGCGCGCCTCGGGGCGTGCGACGCGTGCCGGCGATACGTCAAGTCGATCGACCTGACCGCGGA
>DAOMFB010000440.1:0-2767 GCA_035429585.1 Thermoanaerobaculia bacterium | reverse complement strand
GGCCGGTGTGCCGGCCGGCCTCCCCCGCCGGCAGCACGGCTAGGGACGGGGCGGGCGGATGAAGATCGAGAAGGACGAGGCGCTGTGCACCGGGGGGCTCCGCGGCGGGGAGACGCTGGGGGGGCCGGTCGCCTTCGAGATCGCGAACCGCGACCACGCCGTCTGGGAGAAGGTCATGGGGCCGCTCGAGGTCGAGCCGGAGGCCGCCGCGAAGCGCCGCCTCTCGGCGCCGCGCCCGGGCCACGCCGACCTCGCCGGGGGGCTCAAGTACGGCCGGCGGGACCTGCGCGACGTCCTCGAGCGGGCGAGCGCCCGCGAATCGGCCGCCCGGGTGGCCGCGGGGGCGCTCTGCCGGCAGCTCCTCGGCACGTTCGGAATCCGCCTCCGTAGCGGCGTCCTCTCGATCGGAGAGGTCCGCTGCCCCGAGAGGGGCGGCGGCTTCACGTTCGCCGATCTGGACCGGGTGGACGACGGCTCGCCCCTCCGCGCCGTGAGCCGCGAGGCGGAGGCGGCCATGGTCGCCGCCGTCGACGCCGCCGCGAAGGCGGGCGACACGCTCGGCGGGACGGTCCTCGTCGGAGCCTCGGGCGTGCCGGCCGGGCTGGGCTCGCACGTGTCGTGGGACGAGAAGCTCGACGGGCGGATCGCCCGGGCGCTGATGTCGATCCCGTCGGTCAAGGCGGTCTCGATCGGCGAAGGGGTCGCCAACAGCGGGCGGCCGGGCTCGGCCGCGCACGACCCGATCGCCTGGGACGACGCGCGCGGCTTCTTCCGGACCTCGAACCGCGCCGGCGGGCTCGAGGGGGGGATCACGAACGGCGAAGACCTCCTCGTGACGCTCTTCTTCAAGCCGATCGCGACCCTGCGTGCCGGCCTTCCGTCGGTCGACGTCGACACGAAGCAGCCGCATCAGGCCCAGTACGAGCGCTCCGACGTGACGGCCGTCCCGGCCGGCGGCGTCATCGCCGAGGCGATGCTCGCCTTCGTCCTCGCCGACGCCCTTCTCGGGAAGACGGGCGGCGACTCGATGGCCGAGGTGAAGCGGAACTTCGAGGGCTTCGTCGCGGCCCAGCGCGCGTTCTGACGATGGATCTGACGGACGACGTCCTCGACCGCGAGTTCCCCTCGCGACGGCACTCCGTCCAGTTCAACCACGCCGCCGTCTGCCCGCTCCCGGCGCGGGCGGCGGCCGCTCTGGCCGCCTTCGCGGAGAACGTCTCCACCCGCGGCTCGCTCGACTGGAAGACGTGGAACGCCGAGACGGAGCGTCTCCGGGCCGCCGCGGCCCGCCTCGTCGGCGCCGGCGAGAGCGTCGGCGGCGCCCGGTCCGTCTCCGTCGTCCCGAACACGACGTGGGGGCTGAACCTCGTGGCGGAGGGGCTCGACCTCGGCCCCGGCGACTCCGTCGTCACGACGGCCTCGGAGTTCCCGGCCAACCTGACGCCGTGGGTCGCGCTCGAAAGGAAGGGGGTGGCCGTCCGGCGCCTCCCGACGCGGGACGGAGCCTTCGCGGCGGACGAGCTCTTCGCCGCGTGCGACGCCACGACGAAGGTCGTCTGCGTCTCGGCGGTGGCCTTCCACACCGGCTTCCGGGCCCCCATGGAGGAGATCGGGGCCTTCTGCCGCGGGCGGGGGATCGTCTTCGGCCTGGACGCCATCCAGGCGGTCGGCGCGGTCCCGGTCGACGTGGCCGGGTGGAACGTCGACTTCCTCTCGGCCGACGGGCACAAGTGGATGCTCGGACCGGAGGGGTGCGGCATCCTCTTTACCCGCCCGTCGTTTCGCGAGCGCGTCCGGCCTCCGGCGGGCTGGACGAACCTGAAACGGGTGATCGGCGCGAACTTCCGCGTCCCCGAGCGCCCGGAGTACGTCTCCGACGCCGGGAGGTTCGAGGTCGGCGCGCTTCCCATGCCGGGCGTCCGGGCCCTCCGCGCGTCGCTCGAGCTCCTCCTCGAGATCGGACTCGAGACGGTGGGGCGGCGGATCGCCGCGACGCTCGCGGTCCTGATCGAGCGCCTGCCGAAGCTCGGCTTCGAACCGGTCCTCTTCGGCGGCCCGCCCCGCTCCGGCATCCTCGCCGCCCGCCCGCCGGCGGGGAAGGACGCCCGCCTCTTCGCGAAGAAGCTGGAGGAGCGCTCCATCGTCGTCACGGCGCGGGAAGGCTTCCTCCGCTTCTCCCCCCACGTCGGGAACGACGAGGCGGAGGCCGAGCGCGTTCTGGCGGCCCTCCGCGGGCCGGCCTGACGGCGCCGCGGGCGGAGCCGTCCGGATCACTCGGCGGGAAGCTCCGCGGCGGGCTCCTCGACGGAAGGGGAGCGCTCCGGCGCTCCGTCGGGCACGGCGTTGGACCCGAAGAGACTCACTCCCTCGAGGGCATGGGCGAACGAAACCATGGCGATGGCGCCGACGATGATTCCGACGACGACCACGCCGAGCACGATCCAGGCCCAGGTCGGGAACTTGCTCAGGACGAAGTCCGCTCGCGCCGTGTCGCCCGCGTGGAGCGTGAAGGTTTCCTCGCCCGACCCCCCCGACTTGTCGTCCGGCGCCCCGGGCTTCGGTCCCCACGCGGCCGCGATCCGATAGCTCCCGGGCGCAAGGTCGGTCACCGACCATGCGGCCCCCGTCCCCTCCGTGACGGGAGCCGCGGGCGACCCGTCGCGGCGGAAGAGCTTCCACGTCACCTCGCGGGTGCTCTTGACGTCCCTCTTGACGTCCTTTCCCTTCTCGTAGAGCCGCGCTTCGAGTCGACAGCGGGCGTCCGGGG
>DAOMFB010000439.1:0-2782 GCA_035429585.1 Thermoanaerobaculia bacterium | reverse complement strand
CCTTCAGCGACGCGCTCTCCATCGGGACACCGAGGACCGGCACCAGCGTGTGGGCGGCGAGGACGCCGGCGAGGTGCGCCGCGCCGCCGGCCGCCGCGATGATCACGGCGAGGCCGCGCCGCTCGGCCGAAGCCGCCCAGGCCGACGTCAGGTTCGGGCTCCGGTGGGCGGAGAGGACCCGGCATTCGTGGGGGACGCCGAAGCGCGTCAGGACCTCGTCCGCGAACTTCATCGTCTCCCAGTCGGACTTGCTTCCCATCACGATGCCCACGAGGGGGCGTTCTCTCGTCGCCATGGCGGAAGCTTAATCCGGAAGCGGTCCCGGGCGGGCCGCCGGAGGGATTCCCGTCCCGCGGAGGTTAGACTCCGCCCCCATGCATCCGGAGTTCCGGCGCGCCTACAACGCGGCCTACACCGCGGCCCTCTGGCGGCGGCAGACGGACGAGCTCGAGCGGCGCGCCGGGGCCCTGGCGGGTTACCGCCTGGCGGAGACCCCCGTCTTCCTGACCGACGAGCTCGCGGAGCGTCTCGAGGGGACGGCCCGCGCGATCGTGGCGCAGGTCTCCGACCCGGCGCTCCTCTCGCGGATGAAGGAGGCGATCCCCCCCGCGTGGCACGCGCCCGGGATGGGCACCCTCCCCGAGATGGCCCAGGTGGACCTCGCCGTCGTGGCGGGCCCGGACGGGCGCCTCGTCCCGCGCCTCATCGAGCTGCAGGGCTTCCCGTCGCTCTCGGCCTTCGAGGTGCTCCAGGCCGACGTCTGGAGCGAGTGCCTGCAGGGGATCCCGGGGCTGCCGGCCGCGACGTGGAGCCCGTACTTCTCCGGCCTCTCGCGCGCGGGGTACCTCGACCTCTTCCGGCGGACGGTCGTCGGGGAAGAGGACCCGGAGAGCGTGGTTCTCCTCGACCTCCACCCGAAGGAGCAGAAGACCTACATCGACTTCGTGGCGACGGAGAGGCTGCTCGGCGTGGCGGCCGCGGACCCGCGCGACCTCGTCCGCGAGGGCTCCCGGCTCTTCCGCGTCGCCGGGGGGCGGCGGATCCCGGTGAAGCGGATCTACAACCGGATCGTCTTCGACGAGCTGATCCGGACGAGGGCCGCGCTGCCGTTCGACTTCCGCGAGGAGCTCGACGTGGCGTGGGTGCCCCACCCGAACTGGTACTGGACCTGGTCGAAATACTCCCTGCCGCTGCTCGACCACCCGGACGTCCCGAAGGCGACCTACCTGTCGGATCTCCGGGAGATCCCGGCCGACCTCGGCGCGCGCTACGTCCTGAAGCCCCTCTTCTCGTTCGCCGGGGGGGGCGTGACCGTGGAGCCGTCGCCGGAGGACCTCGCGCGGATCCCGGCCGCCGAGCGCCACGCCTGGTGCCTGCAGGAGAAGATCGCGTACGCCCCCTGTCTGGCCGCGGCCGACGGCGGGGGCGTCAAGATCGAGATCCGGATGATGTTCTACCGGCCGGCGGGGGAGAGCCGGCTCGTCCTCGGCCTGAACCTCTGCCGCCTCTCCCGCGGCAAGATGCTCGGGGTCGACTTCAACAAGGACTTCACCTGGGTCGGGTCGTCGGTCGCCCTGAGGCCCGCCGCGTGACGCCGCGCCGGACCCGCGTCCTCCTCGTGGCGCTCCTGGGCACCGGGCTCGCGGTCCAGTTCGGGTCGGTCCTCTGGGCGTTCCTCTCGCCCGCGGCGCTCGCGATCCCGTCCGAGGACATGGTGCCGTTCACGTACCTCCTCGGGACCATGGCCTCGGTCCTCGCCGGCATCATGGCCGTGGCCGGCTCGGTCCTGATCCTCTCGATGACGCTCGGAAGCCCCGTCCAGCGCTCGCACCTCGGCGGCATCGTGCTCACCGACCCCGACTTCCGGCTGGCGCAGACGGGCGCGATCGTGACGATCCTGGCCTGCTGCCTGTCGCTCCTCCTCTCGCACCTCCCCGACGTCTCGCACAGCGGGACGACGATCTTCCTCCTCTCCTTCGGCGGGTACCTCCAGTTCGGCGCGGTCATCGTCGCCCTCGTCCGCCTCTTCCGGACGATCCCGACGCTCCTGACGCAGGAGCGGCTCCTCGGCGCCGCGCTCTCCCGGCTCGACGCGGCCTATCTCGCGTCGCGGGAGCGCCGGCTCGTGGGCGTGGACGCGACCGAGCGCGGCCGGACCGAGAACCTGAACGACCTGATCTTCGCCTTCCGGATCGCGCCCGGCGAGGAGGACGACCCGCTCGTGACGGTCCACGACGTCCTCGAGAACGTCGTGATGCAGAGCCCCGCCTCCGTCGTGACGACCTCTCTCGCGCTCGTGGCCCGGAAGCTCGCCGACCTCGTCGAGGCGCCCCACGACCGGATCTACCAGCTCCTCGTCACCCCGTGGCTCGCGGAGCTCCGCGTCCCGGTCGTGCGCCGCGGCTCGCCGTCGATCGCCCTGGCCTACTTCGACGCGTGGGGCGGCCTCCTCCGGGCCTCGCGCGGGAACGGGATGGACCAGTTCGTCGCGAACTCGGCCCGTCCGTTCGTCGGAGCCCTCCGGGACGTGGCCCGCTCCGGCCTCTTCGACGGCCTGGCCGACCGCGCCCTCCGTCCGCTCGCCCGGATCGTGGGGGAGTCGGGCGTCGACGCGGGCGTCGCGGGGCCGTGGGTGGCGGCTCTCGTGGCCTGGATGCGGGAAGACGCCGAGCGGGGCGTGGGCGCCTTCGCGAGCGTGCTGTGGCACCCGGTGGAGCGGTATGTCGAGCGCCTCCTCGCCGACCTGGACCGGGACCCGCCGCTCTTGCCCGTCCTCGTCCAC
>DAOMFB010000438.1:0-2787 GCA_035429585.1 Thermoanaerobaculia bacterium | reverse complement strand
TCCCGGCCGAGGAGGACGACGAGGAGGAAGGGCTGGAGGCGCCCGACCCGCCGACGTTCTGGCGGTCGGTCGGGGACCGGCTCCGGAGCCTCGTGGTCCGCCGGTCCGACTCGAAGCCCGTCGCCGTCCCGGAGGAGGAGATCGAGGCGCTCTTCGCCACGACGTTTCCGATTCCGATCGAGGCCTACGACGCCGCGAAGCTCCGCGACACCTTCCTCGCCAAGCGCGGCAAGGCGAAGAAGCACCACGCGATCGACCTCGGGGCGCCCCGGGGAACCCCCGTCGTGGCCGTCGCCGACGGCGTCGTGGAGCGCCTGGGGCGCGACCGCCGGGGCGGCAAGGTCGTCTACCTGAGGGACCTGACGGGCCGGTACACGTTCTACTACGCCCATCTCCGCGTCCACGAGAAGGGGCTGAAGCCGGGCGACCGGGTCGCGAAGGGACAGCAGCTGGGCGAGGTGGGCGCGACGGGCCGCGTCATCGGCGGGCCCCACCTCCACTTCGCGATCTACCGGAACGAGGCCGTCACCGACTCGCGCCTCTTCGCGGTCAACCCCTACCTGATCTTCTCCACGCTCCTGCCCCGCTGACCCCGGGGTCGTCTCAGACCGTCCGGAGGTCGCGGAGCGAGAGGCCCCGCTCCAGCCACTGGTTCGAGATCTTCTCCGGCAGGGCGTTCTGCGCGAGCCGCGCCCGCAGGTGCTCCCAGTCGAGGTCGTCGAGGCACTGGTCCTGGTTCATGCAGGTGAAGACGAACGACTCCTTCTTCGTCACCGGGTCGACGTGCCGCTGGAGGCACTGGGCGCAGACCTCCTTCATCATGCACTGCATCGGCGAGTTGATCGACCCGATGCCGACGTGCTCCTCGCGGAGGTGCGGCTTCAGGATGCCGTGCCGCGCGGCCGTGACGGCGGCCATCATCCGGTCCGAGCCGATGGCGATGACGCGCGAGGCGTCGGACATCGGGATGGGGACGGGCCCGAACCTCCCGGTCGCGTAGGCGGTCATCGCCTCGACGATGTTCCCCACGAAGGCGAAGTCGGTCGCCCGCCGGGCCGGGATCGCCGGCTCGCGGTCGACGGTGAAGACCACGACGTCGGCGCTCGCCTCGATCTCCTCGCGCTTGTAGAAGTCCTCGGCCTTCTTGTACCCGGCGAAGTAGAGGACCCGGTTGCCCCGCTCGCGCGCGGCCCGCCCGATGGAGAAGAGGACGGCGTTGCCGAGACCGCCGCCGCAGAGGATGACGGTCGAGTTCTCCGGAAGCTCCGTCGGGGCGCCGGTGGGCCCCATGACGACGACCGGCTCGCCCGGCTTCAGGACCCCGACGAGCCGCGTGGAGACGCCGATCTCGAGCGCGATCATCCCGAGGAGGCCTCTCTCCTTGTCGACCCAGGCGCCGGTCAGGGCGCACGGCTCGATGAGGGCGGGGATGTCGGGGCGCCCCGGCGTCCCGGGGAGCGTCGGGGCGAAGGCTTCGTAGTTCTGGAGGCGGTAGAACTGGCCGGGCTGGAAGTTCCGGGCGGCCTGCGGGGCCCGGACGACGACCTCGACGATCGTCGGCGTCAGGCGGTTCACGGTCACGACCCGGGCCGTCAGGAGGTCGTCGGTCATGGCGGCCAGGAGCGCCCACGCCGCGTCCCGCGCCGGCTGCCCCGCGGGATCCAGCGCGTCCAGCTCGTCCGCGAAGAGCTCCCGGATCTTCGGCGCGCCGTCGCGGGCCGAGGCCATCGCCTTGACGACCGAGCCGGCGTAGACGGGGTGGTTGTCGCCGAAGTAGGTCAGGAACCTCCCCTTGTACGAGCCGCCGGTGAAGAAGGCGCCGACCCCATCGTCCTTCGGGACGAGCTTCCACGTGGTCTTCCCGTTCGAGCCGCTCCGCTCGACGACGTGCGGTCGGAAGAACTTCTGCTTCGAGTCCATGGGAAGGACGCCCGGGAACTCCTTCCCGTACGTGACGTTGGGCGTCGTGCCGGCGGCGATGAGGAGCGTCCGGCAGGGGAGCGTGACGGGGGGCCCGTCCTTCCGGCGGCAGACGACCGCCCGGATGGCGCCGAACTCGTCCGGGACGCACTCGACCGGCTCGAGATTCTCCGCGAACCCGATCCCTTCCTCGAAGGCCTTGACGATCTCCTCGTGGTTCAGCCGGTAGGCGGGCGACTCCTCCATCGACCGCCGGTAGGCGAGCGTCGACCCGCCCCATCCCTTCAGGAGCCGGAGGAGGTCCGGCGGCCGCCCCGCGGCGGCGGCGGCCGCCCGCTCGGCGCGGATCTCCCGCGCGTGCGCCATCTGGCGGGAGAGGATCGCCCGCTCCTCCGGGTTCATGGCCGCAAGGACGGCGTCCTCCCCCCGCTCCGCCGCGAGCGCCTCGAAGCGGGCGAGGATCTTCTCGACGTGGATCGGGTAGTAGGCGAGCGACTCGGTGGCCGTGTCGATGGCCGTGAGCCCGCCGCCGACGACGACGACGGGCAGCTCGAGGTGGAGGTTCGCGAGGGCGTTCTGCTTGAAGGCTCCCGTGAGCTGGAGGGCCATCAGGAAGTCCGAGGCCTGCCGGACCCCCTTGATCAGGTTGTTCTTCATCTCGACGAGCGTCGGCCGCCCCGCGCCCGCCGCGATCGCGACGTGGTCGAAGCCGAGGTCGAAGGCCTGCTCGTGGGTCAGCGTCCCGCCGAACCGGACGCCGCCGTGGATCTTCAGGGTCCGGCGCCGGGCGAGGTTCAGGTAGAGGATGTCGAGGAAGTTCTTGTCCCACCCCACCGCGATGCCCTTCTCCGAGCCGCCGCCGAAGCC
>DAOMFB010000437.1:0-2787 GCA_035429585.1 Thermoanaerobaculia bacterium | reverse complement strand
GGGGACAACAAGTTCGTGTAGCAGACGGGGACAGTCTTCGTCCGCTGGGAAGACCGCGAGCTGAAGGTCGCCTTTGCCACCTTCCGGGACCGGCTCCGTCCGGGCGCGAAGGAGACCTGGCGGGTGACCGTCACGGGGGCGACGCCGGAGCACCCGCTCCGGGAGTCGGCCGAGCTCCTCGCCTACATGTACGACCGGAGCCTCGACCTCTTCGCCCCGCACCACCCGCCGTCGCCGCTGGCCCTCTACCCGACCCGGATGCGCGCGCCGTCGTACCGCACCACGCTCGGCCTCGGCCAGACGCTCTACGTCGAGAGCCGCGGCTTCGGGGTGGTGCCGTCCTGGCCCGCGCCGCGCCCCGACCGGCTCCGGTTCGAGGACGGCTACGGGATCGGCGGGCCGGGGCGGCGCGGGTTCGCCGGGGGCCTGGCCGTGCCGGCTCCCGCGGCGCCCGCGATGGCGATGAAGGCGCAGGTTGCCGGGGAGGCGTCCTCGTCCGACGCCCTGCGCCAGAACGCCCCGGCCCGCGACGAGAAGAAGAAGACGGACGGGGCCGGCGGCAAGAACGAGGCGGAGCGCACCGACGGGAAGGCGCCGGCCTCCCTCCGGAGCGACTTCTCGGAGACGGCCTTCTTCGTGCCGCAGCTCCTGACGGGGCCCGACGGCTCGGCGACGATCGAGTTCACCGTCCCGGACTCCGTCACCTCCTGGAACGTCTGGGTCCACGCGGTGACCCGCGACCTCCGCGGGGGCGCCGTGAAGCGCGAGACGCGGAGCGTGAAGGAGCTGATGGTGCGCCCCTACGTGCCGCGCTTCCTCCGGGAGGGAGACGTGGCCGAGCTCCGGGTCGTCGTGAACGACGCCGGGGAGAAGGAGCTGTCCGGGCGCCTCACGCTCGACATCCTCGACCCCGAGACGAACCGCAGCCTCCGGGCCGAGTTCGGCCTCACCGCCGAGGCCGCGACGCAGGCGTTCTCCGTGAAGCCGGGCGCCGGGACGAACCGGACCTTCCGCCTGACGGCGCCCGCCGGCGTGAGGACGGTCGCCTTCAAGGTCGTGGCGACGGCCGGTGACCTCTCGGACGGCGAGCTGCGGCCGCTGCCGGTGCTCCCGGGGCGGATGCACCTCGTCGAGTCGCGGTTCGTGACCCTGAAGAACCGGGATTCGAAGACGCTCCGCTTCGCCGACCTCGAGGCCCTCTCGACGCGCCCGGACCCGACGCTCGTGAGCGAGCAGATGGTCGTGACCGTCGACGCGCAGCTCTTCTTCACGGTCCTGAAGGCGCTGCCCTACCTCGTCAACTACCCGTACGAGTGCACCGAGCAGACGCTGAACCGCTTCGTCTCGACCGGGATCGTCTCGTCCCTCTACCGCGACGTTCCGGCGGTCGCGGCGATGGCGTCGGAATTCTCGAAGCGCGCCACGCCCCTCGAGACGTGGGACGCCGCCGACCCGAACCGGAAGATGGCGCTCGAGGAGCTGCCGTGGCTCGACGCGGCGCGCGGGGGGAGGGACGCCGGGCACGGCCTCACGAACGTCCTCGACCCCCGGATCGCCGCCGCCGACCGCGACGCCGCCCTCGCGAAGCTCCGGAAGTCGCAGACCTCCCTCGGCGGCTTCCCGTGGTGGGCGGGGGGGCCGCCGTCCCCCTACATGACGCTCTACCTGCTCCACGGCTTCGCCCGGGCGACCGAGTTCGGCGTGGAGGTGCCGAAGGACGTCGTCCAGCGGGCCTGGGGGTACGTGGCGAGCCACTACCGCTCGGACTGGACGTCGTGCATGGCGAAGGGGGGCTGCTGGAAGTGGATCACCTTCCTGAACTACGTGGCCACCTGCTTCCCCGACCCCTCCTGGTCCGGGAACGCGTTCACGCCGGCCGAGCGGAAGGAGATGCTCGACTTCAGCTTCCGGAACTGGCGGAAGCACTCCCCGATGCTCAAGGGGTACCTGGCCCTGACGCTCTCCCGGACGGGCCGGCCGAAGGACGCGAAGCTCGTCTGGGACTCCGTGATGGACTCCGCGAAGACGAACGAGGAACAGGGAACCTTCTGGGCGCCCGAGGACCGCTCCTGGCTCTGGTACAACGACACGATCGAGACGCAGGCCTTCGCGCTCCGGACGCTGATGGAGCTCGAGCCGGCCGACGCGCGGAGCGACGGCCTCGTGCAGTGGCTCCTCCTGAACAAGAAGCTGAACCAGTGGAAGTCCACCCGCGCGACGGCCGAGGTGATCTACGCGCTCGTCCATTACCTGAAGAGGACGGGGGCCCTCGGAATCCCCGAGGACGCCACCGTCACGGTCGGCAACCGGAAGGTGACCTTCCGCTTCGAGCCGGACCGCTATACGGGGGAGAAGAACCGGATCGTGATCCCCGGCCCGCAGGTCGACCAGAGGACGACGTCGGCGGTCGTCGTGGAGAAGGAGGGGAAGGGGTTCCTCTTCGCCTCCGCGGCGTGGCACTACTCGACGGAGAAGCTCCCCGCCGCGGGGCGCGGCGACTTCTTCCAGGTGGAGCGCCGGTACTTCCTCCGCGAGAGCGGCGGGCGCGAGCGGGTCCTGAAGCCGCTCGGCGACGGGGCCGTCCTCCGTCCCGGCGACGAGGTGGAGGTCCAGCTCTCCCTCCGGACGAAGCACGAGGCGGAGTACGTCCACCTCCGCGACCCGCGCGGCGCGGGCTTCGAGCCGGTCTCGACGGCCTCGGGCTGGAAGCGGGACCTCGGCCTCGCGTACTACGAGGAGGTCCGGGACAGCGCCAAGAAATTCTTCTTCGAGCGGGTTCCGGCGGGG
>DAOMFB010000436.1:0-2810 GCA_035429585.1 Thermoanaerobaculia bacterium | reverse complement strand
TTCGGCCTCCCCGACGCCGGCCCCGCGGTGGAGGCGCCGGCGGCGCTCCTCCACTACGCCCAGCGGACGCAGCGCTCCGACTGCGCCCACGTGACGTCGCTCCGGAGCGAGCCGGCCGAGGAAGGGCTCGTCGTGGACGCGATCACGGCGGGACACCTGGAGCTCTTCCGGTCGCTGCGGGACGGAGGGCGCGAGGGAACCCTCCTCGACGTCGTCGACCGGACGAGCACGGCGTTCGGCGCGCGGGCGCTCCGCCGGATGCTCGAGCGCCCCCTGGCGCAGACGGCGGCGATCGAGGCCCGGCTCGACGCGGTGGAGGAGCTCCTCGAGGACGCGAACCGGCTCGAGCGGCTGGCGAAGACGCTGCGCGAGATTCCGGACCTGCCCCGGCTCCTCTCCCGACTCGCCGTCGGATCCGCGACGCCGCGCGAGGTGGCCGGGCTGGCCGCGGGGCTCGTGAAGGCCGGAGAGATCGGACCCCTCCTCGCGGGCGCGCGCTCGGAGGCGCTCCGCGGGCGGGGCGAGGCCTCGGCCGCCGACGTCCCCGCCGCCCTCGGCGAGCGCGTCGCCGCCCGGCTCCATCCGGATCCGCCCCCGACGGCGCGCGACGGGGGGATCTTTCGGGACGGGGCCGACGCCGGCGTGGACGAGATCCGGTCCCTCCGACGCGACGCCTCGGGCCTCCTCTCGGCGCTCGAGGCGAAGGAGCGCGGGGAGCGCGCCGTTCCGACGCTGCGGGTCAAGTTCAATCAGGTCTTCGGGCACGTCTTCGAGATGCCCGGGTCGGCGCGGGCCCGGATCCCGGCGGACGCCCTGAAGCGGCAGACGCTCTCCGCCGTCGAGCGGTACGCCACGGCGGAGCTCGTGGAGCTGGACGAGCGGCTCCGGTCCGCCGACGCCCGGCTGGCGGAGCGCGAGGCCGAGCTGTTCCGGGCTCTCGTGGCCGAGGTCGTGTCGGCGTCTCCCGCCGTCCTCGACGCCGCGGCGCGGCTCGGCCGCCTCGACGCCCTCTGCGCGCTCGCCCGGGTCGCGCGAGCCGGCCGGTGGGTCCGGCCCCGGATGGTGGACGAGCCCGTCCTCCGCGTGAGCGAGGGGCGCCACCCGGTCGTCGAGGCCCTGCGCCCGCGCGAGCCGTTCGTCCCGAACGACGCCGAGCTCGGCGGCGAGGGCGAGCGCCTCGTCATCCTGACCGGCCCGAACATGGGCGGCAAGTCGACGTACCTCCGCCAGAACGCGCTGATCGTCCTTCTCGCCCACGCGGGGTCGTTCGTGCCGGCCGCCTCGGCGACCGTCGGGCTCGCCGACCGGATCTTCACGCGGGTCGGCGCGTCCGACTCGCTGGCCCGCGGCGAGTCGACGTTCCTCGTGGAGATGGCCGAGACGGCGCACATCCTCCGCCACGCCACGGCGCGGAGCCTGGTCGTCCTCGACGAGATCGGCCGGGGCACCGCCACGTTCGACGGGCTGTCGCTGGCGTGGGCCATCGCCGAGCGGCTGCACGACGGCGAGAACGGAGACGGGCGGGGGAGCGTGGCGCGGGTGCTCTTCGCCACGCACTACCACGAGCTGACCGAGCTGGCGCTCGTCAAGCGCCACGTGAAGAACCGGACGATGACGGCGCGGGAGTGGGAGGGCGAGGTCGTCTTCCTGCGCAAGGTGGCCGACGGGACGGCCGACCGCTCCTACGGCGTCCAGGTGGCGCGCCTCGCCGGGATTCCGGAGCCGGTCCTCGCCCGGGCGCGGGAGATCCTCCACAACCTGGAGAAGCAGCAGCTCGACGTCGGCGGACGGCCGCGCCTCGCGGAGCACGCCGGGGAGCCCGCCCCGAAGGAGATGCAGCTCGACCTCTTCCGGGGGCAGGGGGAGCTGGTCCTCGACGCCGTCGCGAAGCTCGACATCGACCGGATGACGCCGCTCGCCGCCCTTCAGCTCCTCGCGACCTTCCAGCACCGGCTCCGGGGGGAGGAATGAGCGCGTCGGAGCGCTTCGTGTTCGGGCTGGAGGGGCCCGAGCTCTCTCCGCGGGAGCGGACGCTCTTCTCGGCCCATCCGCCGCTCGGCTTTCTCCTCTTTCGAAGAAACCTCTCGTCCCCCGCGCAGGCGGTCTCCCTGATCTCGCAGCTGCGGGCGCTGGCGTCGCCGGCGCCCCTTCTCTTCGTCGACCAGGAGGGCGGGACGGTGGACCGGATCGGGCCGCTCCTGGGGCGGGCGTTCCCCCCGGCCGCGCTCCTCGCGGGGAAGGGGACGGACCGGGTGCACGAAGGGGCCTTCCTGATGGGGCGCGCCGCGCGGCTCCTCGGCTTCGACGTCGACTTCGCGCCGGTCCTGGACCTCGCGCAGCCGGGCACGGGGGC
This sequence comes from Thermoanaerobaculia bacterium, assembly GCA_035429585.1. Taxonomy (GTDB): domain Bacteria; phylum Acidobacteriota; class Thermoanaerobaculia; order UBA5066; family UBA5066; genus DAOMFB01. Next base: position 457 of record DAOMFB010000436.1, on the reverse strand, counting down.
GGTCGTCCTCGAAGGGCGCTGCTTCGGGTTCCACCCCGAGGACGTGACGCTCGCCGGCACGGTCTTCCTGCACGGTCTCGCCCGGGCCGGCGTCGCGACGTGCCTGAAGCACTTCCCGGGCCTCGGGCGCGGGCCGGTCGACTCGCATCTCTCCCTGCCCGTCGTCGACGCGCACGACGTCGACCTCATGGTCACGGACGTCCACCCGTTCACGAAGCTCGCGCGGAGCGCCGACGGCGTGATGGTCGGCCACGCCGCGTACCCCGGCTTCACCGACGATCCGCTCCCGGCCTCCCTCACGCCGTTCTTCTACGGAATGCTCCGGAGCCGGCTCGGCTTTGCGGGCGTGATCTACACGGACGACCTGACGATGGGGGCCCTCGACGGGGGCCTTCCCGGGCGCTGCGCCGCCGCGGCGGCCGCCGGCGCCGACGTCCTCGTCGTGGCGCGGGGGCTC
>DAOMFB010000435.1:0-2811 GCA_035429585.1 Thermoanaerobaculia bacterium | reverse complement strand
GGGGCGCTCTCTCCGCGGGCGGCTGTGCGGGCACCCTCCCGGGCGGCCTGCACCTCGCGGTAGATCGTCACCTTCCGGAGGGCCGTGAGCGGGTCCCCCTGCGCCGTCACGGACGGGAGGGGAAACCGGACGACGACGTCGGAGCCGTCCTGGGAGACCGTGAGCGGCTCCGGCCGCGCCGGAACGACGAGGACCGGCGGCAGCGGGTCCAGTTTCTTCCCGCACCCGAGAACCAGCAGGGAGAAGGCCAGGGCCAGGGGGGCCCGGGGGGTGCGAACCCGGCGTCGCGAATCAGCCATGCGGACGTCGCACCCCCCGAGGACTCACAGCACGAAGCGCGAGAGATCGCGGTTGCGGACGAGGCTCGCGAGGGCCCTCTCGACGTAGGGCCGGTCGATGACGACCCGGGCGCCGGCGGCGTCGGGGCCGGCGAAGGAGATCTCCTCGAGCACGGTCTCGAGGATCGTGTGGAGGCGCCGCGCGCCGATGTTCTCGAGGTTCCCGTTCACCTCGGCGGCGGCCCGCGCGATCTCGGCGAGGCCCTCGTCCGTGAAGACGACCTCGATCCCGTCGGCCGAGAGGAGCTGCGCCGCCTGCTTCGGGAGGGCGTGCTCCGGCTCCGTGAGGATCCGGAGGAAGTCGGCCTCGGTCAGCGCGTCGAGCGAGACGCGGATGGGGAAGCGCCCCTGCAGCTCGGGGATGAGGTCCGACGGGCGCGAGACGTGGAACGCCCCGGCCGCGATGAAGAGGACGTGGTCGGTCTTCAGCATGCCGTGCTTCGTCTTGACGGAGGTCCCCTCCACGAGCGGGAGGAGGTCGCGCTGGACCCCCTCGCGCGAGACGTCCGGGCCCGCCCCCTTTCCCTCGCGCCCGGCGATCTTGTCGATCTCGTCGAGGAAGACGATGCCGCTCTCCTCCGCCCGCCGGATCGCCTCCTGCGGCGCCGTCGCCTCGTCGGTCAGGGCGTCGGCCTCGCGCTCGGCCAGGAGGGGGCGCGCCTCGGCCACCGTCGTCTTCACCTTCTTCCGCCGGGGGCCTCCGAAGAGCCCCGGCATCATCCCCGGGAGGTCGATCCCCATCTCCTCGACTCCCTGCGGGGTCATGACGGAGATCTGCGGCGTCCGGTCGTCCTCCACCTCGATCTCGACCTCGCGCGCCTCGAGCTTCCCCTCGGCCAGCTCCCGCCGGATCCGGTCGCGCCCCTCCAGGGCGGAGCCGTCCGACGGCTGCTGGGCCACGAGGAGGCCGACGAGCTTCTCCTCGGCCGCCGCGGCCGCCCGGTCGGCGACGCGGGAGCGCCGCTCCTCCTTCACGAGGCGGAGCGCCGCGTCGGCGAGGTCGCGGGCGATGGAATCGACGTCCCGCCCGACGTAGCCGACCTCCGTGAACTTCGACGCCTCCACCTTCACGAAGGGGGCGTCGACCAGCCGGGCGATGCGCCGGGCGATCTCGGTCTTCCCGACGCCGGTCGGCCCGATCATCAGGATGTTCTTCGGGGTGATCTCGCGTCCCGTCTCGGGCGGGAGCTGCTGCCGCCGCCACCGCTCGCGGAGGGCGATGGCCACGGCCCGCTTCGCCTTCGACTGGCCGACGACGTGCCGGTCGAGCTCGGCCACGACCCGCCGCGGCGACAGGTCCGGGAGCCGGTGCGGCTTCACGGGAGGGTCTCGACCCGGATGGCGTCGTTCGTGTAGACGTCGATCGACGCGGCGATCCGGAGCGACTCGCGGACGATGGACGGCGCGTCGAGGGCCGAGTGCAGGAGCAGGGCGCGGGCCGCCGCCGCGGCGTACGGCCCCCCGGAGCCGACGGCGAGGACCCCCTCGTCCGGCGCGATGACGTCGCCGGTCCCCGACAGGAGGAGGGAGGTCTGCGCGTCGGCCACGACGAGGAGCGCCTCGAGCTGGCGGAGGGTCTTCTCCATCCGCCAGTCCGTCGCCAGCTCCACGGCGGCCCGCTCGAGCTGTCCGTGGAACTCCTCGAGCTTCCGCTCGAAGCGGGTGAAGAGGGTGACGGCGTCGGCCGTGGAGCCGGCGAAGCCGGCCAGGACCTTCCCGTCGAGAAGGCGGCGGATCTTCGAGGCGCCGTGCTTGACGACGGTCGTCCCCATCGTCACCTGCCCGTCGCCCCCGAGCGCGACGCGCCCGTCCCGCCGGACGCAGAGGATCGTGGTGTGGCGGAAGAGGGGCTCTGTCCTCACGGGAGGAGTCTAGCCGGGCCGGGGCGCCCTACTCCTCCTCCGCCCGCGGGTGGCTCTTCCGGTAGACCTCGATGAGCCGCTCGGCGTCGAGGTGCGTGTACTTCTGCGTCGTGGAGAGGGAGGCGTGGCCGAGAAGCTCCTGGATGGCGCGGAGGTCGGCCCCGGCGGCGAGGAGGTGCGTCGCGAAGCTGTGCCGGAGGGCGTGCGGCGAGGCGTGTCGCGTGACGCCGGCGAGACGGACGGCCCGGTCCAGGATCCGCCGGACGCTCCGGTCCGTGAGGCGCTCGCCCCGCGCGTTCAGGAAGAGGGCGTCGGAAGTCCTGCGCGGGGGACGTGGTCCCGACCGGCGACTCCCCACGCCGGGTTCGTCCCCCCCGCGCCCCCCCGGCCCTCGCTCTTTGAGGTAGCTCCGGAGCGCGGCCGCCGCCTTCTCCCCGAAGGGGACGATCCGCTCCTTCTTCCCCTTCCCGAGCGTCCGGACCTGGCGGGAGGCGAGGTCCACGTCCGGGAGGTCCAGCCCGACGAGCTCCGAGACGCGGGGGCCGGTCGCGTAAAGGAGCTCGAGGAGCGCCCGGTCCCGCGCCGGGAGCCCCGCGCCGTCGTCCGCGCCC
>DAOMFB010000434.1:0-2813 GCA_035429585.1 Thermoanaerobaculia bacterium | reverse complement strand
CGGATTCCGCTCGAACGAGCCGCCGCCCCGGAGGAAGTCGCGGATCACCGACCCGGAGCGCCCCTCGGCCTCCCAGAGATGCGGGAAGGCGCTCCGCACGGAGAGCGTCCTCGGGTCTCCCGCGTAGACGCCCGAGACCATCGGCCCGGCGCCGTAGGTCGCCGCGTCGAGGCCGAACCGGCGGACGAAGAAGTCGTGGACGCTCTCGTCCTCGCTCGACGCGGCGCGCGCGGGGGCGCGCCAGTCGCCGAGGAGCCGGAGCTTCCCGCGGAGGGAGAGCGCCGTGTTGAAGAGCCCGCGCGGACCGGGGACGATGGCGCGCGGCCGGCCGCCGCGGACGATCCACCGCGGCGCGCGGCCGTCGGCGAGGACGAGGTCCGGCGCGAGGCCGAGGTCGGCGACGAGGCGGTCCGCCGCCGGCGTCGTCCGGAGCGTGTTCGGCCCCGCCTCGAGGACGAAGCCCCCCTCGCGGATCGTCCGGATCGAGCCTCCGAGACGCCCGTCGGCCTCGAGGAGGACGGTCTCGCCGGGCGAGCGGCGCCGGAAGGCGGCGACGAGCCCCGTGATGCCGCCGCCGACGACGACGACCCGCTTCGTCACGCCCCCCCTCCGAGCCGGCCGGCGACGATCGCCGCCAGCGACCGGATGAACTCCGGATGGTCGTTGAGCCCCTCGGTGACGACGTAGTGGGCGATCCCGGCCCGGGCGGCCTCCTCGCGGAAGAGGATGTCGCACTCGTAGAGCGTCTCGACGTGGTCGGAGACGAAGGCGACCGGGGCGACGACGACCTGTTTCACGCCGCCGGCGCCGAGCTCCGCGAGGACGTCGCCGGTCGACGGCGCGAGCCACGGCATCGGCCCCACCTTCGACTGGTAACCGAGCCGCGAGCGGAAGCGGCGGCCGAGCGCCGCGTCGAGGGCGGCGATCGTCCCTTCGACGTGCTTCGGGTAGGGGTCCTTCTTCTTCTCGACGGTCGCGACGGGGAGCGAGTGGGCGGAGTAGAGGAGGACCGTGGCGGCCGGGTCCGGGTCGGGCAGCGTGGCCGCCGCCGCCCGGATCCGGTCGGCGTGCGCGGCCACGAAGTGCGGCTCGTCGTACCAGGCGTCGGGGGCGTCGAGCCGCTCGGGGCTCCAGCCCATCCGGGCGAGGGCCCTCGTGACGCGGTCGAAGGAGCTCCGCGTCGTCGTGACGGAGTACTGCGGGTAGAGCGGGAGGACGACGAGGCGGGTCGCGCCCGCCTCCCGAAGCTCCGCGAGCGCCCCCTCGACCGTCGGCTCCGAGCAGGTCATCCCGACGCGGACGGCGGCCGGCGCCCCGCCCGCCGACAGCTCCCGCTCGAGGAGCGCCGCCTGCGTCCGCGACCAGCGGCGGATGGGGGACCAGCCGATCCGCTCGTAGGTCACAGCCGACTTCGGCGCGCGGGTGACGGCGATGAGGAAGGCGACGACCTGCCGGAGGGGGGCCGGGAGGCCGATGATCTCCGGGTCGGCGAAGAGCTCGTAGAGGAACGGGCGCAGCTCCTCGCGCTTCTCCGGCCCGCCGAGCTGGACGAGGAGGACGCCGACCCGGCCGGCCATTACAGCGTCCTGGAGAAAATCTTCGGGGCGTCGGCGGGCTTCTTCTCGAGGTAGGCGTCGAAGAGCATCGCGACGTTGCGGATGAAGATCCGTCCCATCGCCGTGACGCGGATCTCGTCGTCCGTGTGGACGACCATGCCGTCGGCGACGAATCCGGGGAGCCGGTCGATGGCGGCCGGGAAGGTTGCGTCGAAGGAGGCGAGGCCGAAGTCCCGCTCGATCTCCCGCTTCTTCACGACGCAGTGGCAGAGGAGCCGCATGATGACCTCGCGGCGGAGGACGTCCTCCCCGGCGAGTCGGTGGCCGCGGATCGTCGAGAAACGGCTGCCGGACGACGCCGCGTGATAGTCCGCGTAGTCCTTCGTGTTCTGGACGTAGGTGTCGTCCACGGAGCCGATGGAGGAGATGCCGAGGCCGTAGAGGTCGCAGCCCGCGCGCGTCGTGTAGCCCTGGAAGTTGCGGTGGAGCGTCCGCTCCTCCTGCGCCGTCACGATCTCGTCGTGGGGAAGGGCGAAGTGGTCCATCCCGATGTAGACGTAACCGGCCGAGACGAACCGCTCGATGCCGGAAACGAAGATGGCGAACTTCTCCGTCCCCTCGGGGAGGTGCGCCGCGAGGACGCGCTGGGGCCGCTTCAGCCAGGGGACGTGGGCGTAGGAGTACATGGCCACCCGGTCCGGCCTGAGCGTGATCACCTGCTCCACGCTCGCCTCGAAGACCGCTCGCCGCTGGCCCGGCAGGCCGTAGATCATGTCGATGTTGACGGAGTGGTAGCCGAGGGAGCGCGCCGCGTCGACGAGCTCCTTCGTCATGTCGAAGGGCTGGACACGGTTGACGAGCTCCTGCACCTCGGGGTCGAAGTCCTGGACCCCCATCGAGACGCGGTTGAAGCCGCGCTTCCGGAGGACCTCGAGGTGCGCGGGGGTCGTGACCCGGGGGTCGATCTCGACGGAGACCTCCGCGCCGGGCGCCGGGCGGAAGGCCTCCAGCAGGTGCTGCGCCAGCCGGTCGGCCTGCGCGGGGGTCAGGTAGGTCGGCGTGCCGCCCCCCCAGTGCACCTGCTCGATCCGGCGGCGGCGGTCGATCTTCGACGCGAGGTGGTCGATCTCCCGGTGGAGGTCGCCGAGATATCCCTCGATCTCCTCCCGCCCCTCCCCTTTCCGGTCGGGCTTCGGGACGATCTTCATGAAGCAGCCGCAGAACCAGCACTGCTCGTCGCAGAACGGGAGGTGGACG
>DAOMFB010000433.1:0-2815 GCA_035429585.1 Thermoanaerobaculia bacterium | reverse complement strand
CTCGCGCCGTACAAGCGGATCGACGACGCCGTCGAGGCGGCGAACCGGCGGCGCTGGCCGCTGACGATCGCCGGGTTCGGTCCGGAGGAGGCCCGGCTCCGGCGCCTTGCCGGCGAGACCGTCCGCTTCGCCGGCACGCCGTCCGACGAGGGGCTCCGCGACCTCTACCGCTCCGCGGAGGCCGTCCTGATGCCCGGAGAGGAGGACTTCGGCATCGTCCCCGTCGAGGCCCAGGCCTGCGGAACTCCGGTCGTCGCGCTCGGCCGGGGCGGGGCGACCGAGACCGTGGCGGACGGGCGCACCGGCGTCCTCTACGGAGAGCCGGGGCCCGAGGGGCTGGCCGCGGCGGTCGAGCGGCTCCGGACACTCCGGCTCGACGCCGGGGACGCCGTCCGGAGCGCGAGCCGGTTCTCCCGGGTGCGGTTCCGCGAGGGCTTCGCGAGCGCCCTCGACGCGGCCCTCCGGGGCGCCGGCCGCCCCGACCTCGCCGAGGCCGCGGCCCGACGGATCCGGGCGTAACGCCGTAGAATCCCGCAGGCCGGATTCGCATGATCCGACGTCAGACCCGACGCCTCCAGGCGGTCTTCCTCGTCGCCGACGTCCTCGCCTCGTGGGGGGCCCTGGCGGCCGCCTACCTGATCCGCTTCGAGTCGGTCTGGCCGACCCCGAAGGGACGCCAGTCCTTCGACGACTACGCGGTCCTCCTCCCGGTCATCGCCCTCCTCTGGCCCCTCGTCTTCTACTTCCACCGGCTCTACCAGATCCGGCGCGACCGCTCGATGATCGACGAGGCCCTCGCCGTGCTGGTCGCCGTGGCCCTCGGCACGATCCTCCTCGTCGGGGTCCTGTCGTTCTGGCGGACGTTCAGCTTCAACCGGCCGCTCCTCGTCGTCTTCCTCGTCCTCGACATCCTCTTCGTCGGCGCCGTCCGCTTCGGCATCCACCGGTACCTCGAGATCGTCTGGGCCTCCGGCGTGGGCGTCCGCCGGGCCCTCATCGTGGGCGCCGGGCACGCGGGGAAGGCGCTGGCCGACAAGCTGCTGGAACATCCGGCGACCGGCCTCAAGCCGATCGGCTTCGCCGACGACGACCCCGTCAAGCGCGCGGACGACTACCGCGGGCTTCCCGTCGTCGGGACGACCCGCGAGGTCCGCGAGCTCCTCGCCCGGCACGACGTCGACACGGTCTTCCTGGCGCTGCCGGTCGAGGCCCACCGGACGATGATGCGGATCCTCCAGGACGTCGGGAACGAGATGATCGACATCCGCTTCGTGCCCGACGTCTTCCAGTTCGTCACCTTCAAGGCGGGCGTGGAGGACTTCGACGGCCTCCCGGTCATCAACCTGACGCAGGTTCCCCTCGAGGGCTGGAACTCCCTCGTGAAGCGGAGCATGGACGTCGTCCTCTCCGGCGTCGGGCTCGCGGCTCTCGCCGTCCTCTACCCGCTCATCGCGCTCGCCATCTGGCTCGAGGACCGCGGCCCCGTCTTCTACGCGCAGGAGCGGATGGGGCTCGACGGCCGGCTCTTCCGGATGCTGAAGTTCCGCTCGATGCGGGTGGACGCCGAGCAGAGCGGCGCGCAGTGGGCGCGGGAGAACGACCCGCGGCGGACCCGCGTGGGGGCCTTCCTCCGGAAGACCTCGCTGGACGAGCTGCCCCAGCTGGTCAACGTCTTCCTCGGCGACATGTCGCTCGTGGGCCCGCGCCCGGAGCGGCCGGAGTTCGTCCACGAGTTCAAGGAGAAGTTCCCGCAGTACATGCTCCGGCACCGCGTCCGGTCCGGGATCACCGGCTGGGCGCAGGTCCACGGCTGGCGCGGGAACACGAGCCTCTCGAAGAGGATCGAATACGACCTCTACTACATCGAGAACTGGAGCGTCGGCCTCGACGTGAAGATCCTCTGGCTGACGCTCCGCTGGGGCTTCACGCACAAGAACGCGTACTGACGGAGGCGAGGGGTGAGCTGGCCTCTCGAAGCGGCCCTCCTCCACGCGGCGTTCTTCCTCCTCGGCCTCCTCCTCCCCGGCGCCGCCGTCCTTTCGCTCCTGCCGCCGGCGGACGAGGAACGCGGGGGGCCCCGCGCCCTGCTCCGGCTCGCCGCGGAGACGGCGGAGACCTCCGTGCTGGGCTCGGAGGCGCACTTCATCGGCAGCCCGTACCCGGACGTCGGGTTGAGCGGCCTGTTCCCCGTGCACGGCCCGGATGGCTGCCAGGTCGCCGTGCTGGAAAACGGCGAGGACTCCTTCGCGGTCCGCCTTGAGGCGCTGAAGAATTCGCAGCGATCCATCCGCATCCAGGCGCTGGTGTTCAAGGGAGACGAATCCGGCCTGCGCATTGCGGAAATCCTCAAGCAGAAGAAGGCGGCGGGGCTCGACGTGCGCGTGATCGTCGACGCGTTCTCCAACCCCTGGCTGCAGACGCAGTGGATGTTCTTCGACCTCAAGCAGAACGGCATCGAGGTCGAGGGCTACGAGGCCATGGCGCTGCAGTGGCTGAATGAAATCCCGGTCCCGCTGCTCACGCCGCACACGGACCCCGACCAGCTCGACAAGCGCTTCCACGAAAAGATGTGGATCATCGACGGCGAGACCGACCATGGGGTGGCAATCACCGGGGGGCTCAACATCGGCAACGAATACTTCCGGGCCAACCCCGACGATCCCGACACGACGTGGCGCGACCAGGACGTGGTGGTGCGCGGGGCGGTGGTCCGCGACCTCGTCACGGCCTTCGACCGGAAATTCGACTAATTCGTGTTGGTCAAGCAGAGACGCGGGGTGGTTAATACCAATATCTACTGGGACGCCACGCGCTC
>DAOMFB010000432.1:0-2820 GCA_035429585.1 Thermoanaerobaculia bacterium | reverse complement strand
GGACTGGAACGTCGTGCGCACCGACACCGCCGATAACGACTTCGCCGCCGCGTTCCTGGTGCTGACCGACCGGCTCGGCATTACGGCCTGACCGCGCCACCCAACAGCGCGGCCATCTGCGCCGCACCCTCGGCGACCCCGGCAGCGTCCGCGCGGACAGCTTCGAGGACGGGCTGCTCGACTACCCGCACTACACCCGTCCCCGGGAGTTCCGGGGGCTCGCCGTCCCGGAGGTCCTCCTGTCGGGCCACCACGGACGGATCGAGAGGTGGCGCCGGGAGCGGCGGCGCGTCGCGACGGCTCTGAAACGGCCGGACCTGCTCCCGCCCGAGAGCCTTTCGGAGGAGGAAAGAGCGCTCCTTGAGCGACTTGCGCGCCGCGAGGAATCCTCCTAACATCAGCTAACGGGTTTTCGGTCTCGGGTCAACGGTCTCCGTGTCCCCGTGCAGCCAGGCCCGCCACGACGTCTTCGGAGGTATCTCGTCATGACGGACAAGCTTCTGGTGGCTGAGCGGGTCAGCCTTCGCGGTGACATCCCTCTTTTCGGCCCCGGCGACACGGTGAAGGTCCACGTGAAGGTCAAGGAAGGGGAGAAAGAGCGGATCCAGGTCTTCCAGGGACTGGTCATCGCCCGCAAGGGCGGCGGTGCCCGCGAGACCTTCACGGTCCGGAAGGTCTCCCAGGGAATCGGGGTCGAGCGGACGTTTCCCGTTCACTCGCCCGTCCTCGAGCGAATCGAGGTCGAGCGCCACGGCCAGGTCCGCCGCGCGAAGCTGTACTACCTCAGGGCGCGCCGCGGCAAGGCCGCGCGGATCGCGGAAAAGCGGGAGAACTAGCGCGGCGATCCGGAAGCCGGGGCCGAACGTTCGGATGCCCCGGAGGCGGCCGCCGGCCGGGAGGGAGCGGAAGAGCGTGGCCAAGGGACGGCTCGTGGCATGCGACCTCGCGGACGAGAGGCGCCGCGTCGGGCGCCTCCTCTCGACCGAGGACGAGGCCCGGGCCGGAGGATTCCGCGTCGTGGCCGGCGTGGACGAGGTCGGCCGGGGCTGTCTCGCCGGGCCGGTCTACGCGGGCGCCGTGGCCCTCGCCGGCGGCGACGTGATCCCGGGCCTCGACGACTCGAAGGCCCTCTGCCGCGAGGTGCGCGAGGACCTCGCCGACCGGATCCGGCGGCGGGCGCTCGGCGCGGCCGTCGGGGCGGCGAGCGCGGCCGAGATCGACGCGCTCGGCATCGTCCCGGCGACGCTCCTCGCGATGCGGCGGGCGCTGGAGCGCCTCGCGTCGGACGGCGCGACGCCCGAATTCGTCCTCCTCGACGCGGTGACCCTTCCCGGGCTCGGCGTGCCCCAGCGGTCCTTCGTGCGGGGCGACGCGCTCGTGGCGTGCATCGCGGCCGCCTCCATCGTCGCGAAGGTCGCGCGCGACCGGGCGAGGGAGGGCCTCGACCGGGGATGGCCCGCCTACGGGTTCGCGGGCCACCGCGGCTACGGCACGGCGGCTCACCTCGGGGCCCTGCGCCGGCACGGGCCGTCGCCGCAGCACCGCCTCACGTTCGAAGGCGTCCTTCCCGGCCGGCGCCGGAAGGCGGCCTGAGGAGACGCGCCGGTGGCCACGAAGCGCGAGAGCCTGATCGCCTCGGCGGAGAAGTCGCTCCAGAAGGGGAAGGTCGACTCCGCGCTGAAGGACTACCTGAAGGTCCTCGAGGAGGCGCCGGGGGACATCAACGTCCTCAACAAGGTCGGCGACCTCTTCGTTCGCCTGAACCGGAACGAGGAGTCGATCCCCTACTTCACCCGCATCGCCGAGCACTATTCGCGCGACGGCTTCTTCCTGAAGGCCATCGCGATCTACAAGAAGATCAACAAGCTCGACCCGGCGCGCCTGGACGTCTACGAGCGGCTCGCCGAGCTCTACGCCAAGCAGGGCCTCACGATCGAGGCCAAGAGCCAGTACCAGGTCCTGGCCGACTATCACGCCAAGAACGAGAACGTCATCGGCGCGATCGGCATCTACCAGAAGATGGTGGCGACCGAGCCGGGGAACATCCAGCTCCACGTCAAGCTGGCCGACCTCTACACGCAGGCCCGCCGGACGGCCGAGGCGCTCAAGGAGTACGCCGCCGTCGCGACGCTGCTCCGGGAGCGGGGCGCCGGGGACGAGGCCGTGCAGGTCTACGACAAGGCGCTCCGGCTCGGCCCCGACAACGGGGAGATCCTCCGGACCTACGTTCCGATGCTCCTCGAATCGGGCCGGGTGGAGGAGGCCCGCGGCCATCTCCGGCGGGCCCTCGAGACGACGCCGCGCTCGGTCCCGCTCTTCCTCCTGGCGGCCGAGACGGCCCTGGCGGCCGGGGACGCCGAGGAAGCCCGCGCCTACGCGGGCAAGGCGCAGGCCGTGGAGCCCGAGAGCGAGGAGGTCCTCCACGCCGTGGTCCGGATCAACGTCCAGACGGGGGCGGCGGGCGCGGCGCTCGCCGCGGCCGTGTCGCTGGCGGACCGGGCGATGCGGCGCGGCGAGGCGAAGAAGGCCCTCGGCCTCCTGACGCCCCTGGCCGACGCCGCGCTGGGGAACGAGGGCTTCCTCGCGAAGCTGGTGCAGATCGCCGAGGCGGCGGAGGGCGCCTACGGGGGCATTCCCTACCGCTCCCGCCTCGCCGACCTCTGGAAGAGCCAGGGGCGGATCGAGGACGCGGCGGACGCCCTCAGGATCCTGACCCGCCTCGCCCCGGACAAAGTCGAGTTCCCCGCCCGGCTCTCCCAGCTGGAGCCGACGCCGTCCCGGCGGGAGGGGCCGCCGCCGGCCGTGCCGCCCGCGGCAGCG
>DAOMFB010000431.1:0-2822 GCA_035429585.1 Thermoanaerobaculia bacterium | reverse complement strand
GCCCCTTCCGCCGCGCGCGGTCGCCCAGCCAGCAAAAGAGGGGGGGAGGGCGAGAGCCGGGGGGGGTCGGGGGGGACGACCCCGGCGCACCCCCCGCCGCGACCGACCACGTCCCCCCTGACTTCATCTTCGCCGCCAGCGCGAACCCGACCGCCGCCGAGAGCCCCTGTCCGAGGTTCCCCGTCGCCCACTCGACGCCCGGAACGTCGCGCTCCACGTGCCCCTCGAAGGGCGAGCCGGGCCGGCGGAATCCGAGGAGCGGGAGGGCCGGGTCGAACCAGCCGAGCCGCGCGAGGGCCGAGTAGGCGGCGGGCGACGTGTGGCCGTGCGAGACGACGACGCGGTCGCGGCCGGGCGCGAAGGGGTCGTTCGGGTCGACGTTCGCGAAGCCCCAGAGGACGAGCTCGAAGTCGATCGAGGACATGGAGCCGCCCGGGTGCCCCGAGGCCGCGAGCGTCGTCATCTTCAGGATGTCGCCCCGACAGAGCCGGCCCAGCTCCGCGAGGCGGGCGGCCTGTGCGTCGGACAGCTCGGGAGGGCCGAAGTCGCCGAGGATCACGCGCGCACCCCCGCGGCCGCCGCGCGCCGCGCCTCCACCGTCGCGAGGAGGTCGTCGTACGACGTCGCGAAGGAGGCGACGCCCTCGGTCTGGAGCCGCTCTCCGACCGCCTCGACGTCGAGCCCGAGGGCGCCGAGCGCCTCGAGCGTCCGCCGCGCCTCCTCGACCCCCTCGAGGACCGTGTCGCCGCGGTCCCGCCCGTGGTCGAGGAGCGCCTCGAGCGTCTTCTCCGGCACCGTATTGACGGTGTCCGGCCCGACGAGGTTCTCGACGTACAGGAGGTCGCCGTAGGCCGGGTTCTTCGTCCCGGTGGAGGCCCAGAGCGGCCGCTGGACGCGCGCCCCCTTCGCCGCGAGGGCGCGGAAGGCGGCGCCGCCGAAGATCTCCCGGTAGTCCTGATAGACCACCTTCGCGTTCGCGAGGGCCGCCTTCCCCTTCATCGATTCGAGAGCGCCCCTCTCCGCGCCGGAGGCCTTCGCGATCCGCTCGTCGAGGAGCCGGTCGACGAGGGTGTCGACGCGGGAGACGAAGAACGACGCGACGGAGGCGACCGTCCGGAGGTCGCCGCCGCCCGCCGCGAGGTCCGCGAGGCCGGCGAGATAGGCGCCCGCCACGTCGCGGTAGTGCCTCCGGTTGAACATCAGCGTGACGTTGACCGGGATCCCGCGGCCGATGAGCCGCCGGATCGCCGGGATCCCTTCCCGTGTGGCCGGCACCTTGATGAAGACGTTCGGCCGTCCGAGGAGCTTCGAGAGGCGCGTCGCTTCCGCGACCGTCTCCTCCTCGGAATGGGCCATCGACGGGAGGACCTCCAGCGAGATCCAGCCGTCCTCGGGGTTCGCCGCGTGCTGCGCCGCGAAGAGGTCCGCGCCCCGGGCGATGTCGTGCCGCGTCAGCTCGTCGTAGATCGTGAACGCGTCGGCCCCGGCCGCCGCCCGGCGCGCGATGGCGGCGCTGTAGTCCCCCTCGTTCCTCTCGACCGCCAGCCCGAAGATGGTCGGGTTCGAGGTGACGCCGTAGACGGTCCCCGCGCCGATCCAGGCCGCCAGCCGGCCGGACGTGATCATCCGGTCCGAGATGCTGTCCATCCAGACGGCCTGCCCGCGATGACGGTACTCGACCGGCACGCTCATTCTGATCCCTCCTCCCCCTCGATCCTATTACGCCCCCGCGCCCCTTCGGAGATGCGGCGGCCTCACGCCGCGCCGGGCGGGCCGTAGAGCGGGATCTTCACGCCGAGGAGCTCCAGCCGGGCGACGATGGCGGCCCGGAGCTCGGCGAGACCCGTTCCCGCGGCGGCCGAGATCGGGACGGCGTCGGGATCTCCGGGGCGCGCGGGGGCGACGTCCGTCTTGTTCCAGGCCGTCAGGACCCGCCGGCGCTCGATCCCCATCTCGTCCAGGACCTGCTCCACGGCCGCCCGCTGGGCGTCGGCCTGGGGCGAGGCGGCGTCCACGACGTGGACGAGCAGATCGGCCTCCTCGGCCTCGGCGAGGGTCGAGCGGAACGAGGCGACGAGCTGGTGCGGGAGCTTCCGGAGGAAGCCGACGGTGTCGCCCACGACGATGGCCCGGCCGCCGACGCCCTGGAGGCGCGCGTGGCGGGGATCGAGCGTGGCGAAGAGCCGGTCCTCCGCGAACTCCTTCGAGGAGCTGAGGCGGTTGAAGAGCGTCGTCTTCCCCGCGTTCGTGTAGCCGACGAGGGCGACGACCGGGACCTGGCGGAGCCGCCGCCGCCGCACCTCGCGCCCCCGCTCGATCTTCCGGAGCTCTTCCTTCAGCGTCGCGATCCGGCGGCGGATCTTCCGCCGGTCGAGCTCGATCTTCCGCTCGCCCGCGCCGCCGCGGAACGCCCCGCCCCCCCGCTGCTGGGCGAGGCCCGTGACGCCGCCCGCGAGGCGCGGCAGGAGGTACTCCAGCTGGGCCAGCTCCACCTGGGTCATCGCCTCCCGCGAGCGCGCCCGCGCCGCGAAGATCTGGAGGATGACCCCGGGACGGTCGAGGACGCGCGTCGGCAGCGCCTTCTCGAGGTTCCGCACCTGCGACGGGGAGAGCTCGTCGTCGAAGACCGTCCAGCCGGCCCCGAGGTTCCCCGCCAGCTCCGAGAGCTCCTCGAGCTTCCCCTTCCCGACGAACGTGGCCGGGTCGGGCGCCTTCCGCTCCTGGAGGGCCCGGGCGACGACCGCCCCGCCCGCCGTGTCGACGAGCCGCTCCAGCTCGTCGAGGTGGTCCTCGGCGGTCGCGCGGTCGGTCTTCCGGCCGAA
>DAOMFB010000430.1:2567-2833 GCA_035429585.1 Thermoanaerobaculia bacterium | reverse complement strand
GCGAGCTCCGTGCGCCCCTCTACTCTCTCTTCGTTCATGGCGTCTCTCCTCGGGCGGCGCGCGCGTCGGGCGCCCGCGCCGCCCCGGCCTTCCGGGGCGGGAAGGCCCGGGCGCGGAGGATAGCGGCCGCGAGGCCCGCCGCGCAAACCCACGACACCGCGTCGCCGAGGGCCACCGCCGGCGGCGCCGGAAGCGGCGCGGGGAGCGGAACCGCGAAGGAGCCCTTCCGGTCCGGTCCGATCGTCACCAGGACCCGCCCGGCCGGG
>DAOMFB010000430.1:0-2535 GCA_035429585.1 Thermoanaerobaculia bacterium | reverse complement strand
CCCCGTGATGGCGGCCCGGACCAGCGGCCGGCCGGTCTCGACGGCGCGGAGGACGGCGCCCTGCCAGTGCTGGTGCCGCGCCCCGGCCCTCCCGTACCAGGCGTCGTTCGTCAGGGTGAAAAGGACGTCGGCCCCCGCCCGCACGTGCTCCCGGGCGATCCACGGGTAGACGACCTCGTAGCAGACGGCGCCGCCGAGGCGGACGCTCCCCAGCCGCACGAGCTCGCCACGATCCGCCGGCGTGAAGGCGCCGGGCACGGCCCGGCTGATCGGGCCGACGAACCGGAGGAGTCCCGCCAGCGGCACGTACTCCCCGAACGGCACGAGCCGCTGCTTCTCGTACGGCGGAAGCACCGGACCGTCGGGCGTCACGAGGAGAGCGGCGTTGTAGTAGGGAGCGTCCGGCCGGGACGGGGCGTCGGACCAGACCGTGTTCACGAGGAGGGCCACGCCGAGCTCGCGGGAGAGGCCTGTCAGAGACTCCCGGTAGCCGGCGTCCCACGGCCAGGAGAAGGGCGACGCGCTCTCGGGCCAGAGGACGACGTCGGGGCGGTCCCGGGCGACGAGGCGCCGCGTCTGCTCCGCGAGGTCGGCGTACTGACGGACGGCGGTCCCCGCCTCCCACCGGACGAGCTGCGGAACGTTCGGCTGGACGACCCCGACGCGGACCACCGTCTCCCCTTCCGGCAGCCGGCCGAGTCGCCGCTCGCCGAGAACGATGACGGTGACCGCAACGGCCGCGGCCCCCGCCAGCACGAGGAGCCGGCCCGGTCGGGAGCGCCGCGTCATCGCGACGAGCAGCGTCGCGTTCAACGCCGCGACGAGGAAGGAGACGAGGTGCACCCCCCCGAGCGCCGCGCCCTGGACGAGCACGGGGTGGTCGGCCAGCGCGCTTCCCAGGAGAACCCAGGGGAAGCCGCCGAAGACGAAGACCGTGCTCCGGAACGTCTCCTGGGCCACCCACGCCGCGCCCCACGTCAGGATCGTCGCCGCTCCGGAGCGCGGGGCGACGACGGCCACGGCGGCCGCCATGAGCCCCATCGGCACGGCGTAGACGCCGGCCGTGATGCCGAGCGCCAGCAGCGCCACCGCCCAGGGGACGCCCCCGAACGTCCTCACGGTGTAGGCGATCCACGGAACCGTGGCCGCCCAGAAGACGAACCCGAAGAGCCAGCCGAGGGACAGCGCCCTCCGGACCGGGGCGCCGTCGACGGCCGCCATCAGCGGGATGAGCGCCACGGGGAGGAGCGGAAGGAGAGACGCGTTCGGGAAGCACAGCGCCAGAAGGCCTCCGCCGGCGCCGGCCCAAAGACCCCGGGCGATTCCCCTCGACGGCAGGAGAGCCAGCATCAGACGGCTCGCCGGGCCGGGCGCGCCGCGACGCCCCCCCGCACCCTATTCACCTTCGAGGAATTCCTCGGCGCGGTAGCTCGACCGGACGAAGGGTCCCGCGAAGACGTGGCGGAAGCCGAGCTTCATCCCCTCCTCCTGAAGCCGCGCGAACCTCTCCGGCGTCGCGTATTCGACCACCGGGAGGTTCCAGGCCGAGGGACGGAGGTACTGCCCCGCCGTCACCACCTGAACGCCGGCCCCCCGGAGGGCCCGGAGGACCTCCCGTACCTCCGGGTCCGTCTCCCCGAGCCCGAGCATCAGGCCCGACTTCGTCGTCATTCCCGGATGGCGGGACGTCACCCGTGCGAGAAGCGCCACGGACCGCTCGAAGACCGCCTTCGGGCGGACCGTCGGATAGAGCCGCGGCACCGTCTCGACGTTGTGGTTGTAGACGTCGGGTTCCTCGTCCGCCACGCGGTCGATCTGCTCCGCGATCCCGTTGAAGTCGGGCGTCAGGACCTCCACCGTCCGCGCCGGGTCGTCCGCCTTCAGGGCGCGGACGACCGCCGCCCAGTGGGCCGAGCCGCCGTCCGGGAGGTCGTCGCGGTCGACCGACGTCACGACGACGTGCCCGAGGCCCATCTCCCGCGCCGCCCGGGCCACCTCCCCGGGCTCCGCCGGGTCGAGCGGGAGCGGCTTCCCGGAGGCCACGTGGCAGAAGCCGCAGGCCCTCGTGCAGACGTCTCCCGCGATGAGGAAGGTCGCCGTCCTTCGCTCGAAGCACTCCGTCCGGTTCGGGCAGCGCGCCTCCTCGCAGACCGTCGAGAGGCGTCGCTGCCGCATCCGGGCCTTCATCTCGTGGAGGCCCCCGAGGCGCAGCTTCTTCTCGCGGATCCACGGCGGAAGCGACGGCTCGCCGCGGACCGGGCCCGGACGGCTCACGGCACGACGATCGGACGGTCCTTCGTCTTTTCGACCCTCTGGATCTTCCCGGCGGCCGCGTCGGCCTTCGCCCGGTCCGGGTAGGGCCCGACGCGGACCCGGAACCAGCCCGCCTTGTTCGGCACGGGCGACACGTCCGAGGGGAAGCCGTCGGCGCGTAGCTTCTTGTTCAGCTCGTCGGCCACGTCGGGCTTCTGCGTCGCGAGGACCTGCACGTAGAACGCCCCGGCCTTCTTCGGCGTGGCCTTCGGGGCCGGCGTC